>CAZONN010000146.1:0-4026 GCA_964581235.1 uncultured Amphibacillus sp. | reverse complement strand
TTATCGTGATCATTTTGTACGGGATAGGGTTCACCTCTGTTTTGTCCTCGATTTTAACGCTAGTTGTTGAAGGTTCTGCTCAAGTAAATCGAGGGATGGCTTATGGCCTGTTATCTTGCTTCAGCACATTTGGTCTGATTTCTGGTGTCTTTATACCAGCATTTTTTCCAACGCTATTCACATCATTTTTCATTAGTGCACTAGTTTTAATACTTTGCTCGGCTTACTTATTTTATTCAATAAAAGTAAACCAAGGCGTGTCTAGTTGAAGATGCGCTTTGACCCCCGGTTTTTGCTTAGCTAAACATTTAAAATTGGTTGTTGTCATTCTGATAAGTTTGAAATATAACTATCTAAATTATTAAAATTTTCAAAAGAATATTTAAAATTCTGAAAAACAGTTGACTTTATTTATTATCCGTATATAATTGGCTTTACATATTTTTTTTAAAAACTAAATAGTTTGTCATTTTCTTATTTAGAGAGATGGAGGGACTAGGCCCTATGATATCTCGGCAACAGATTCGTCATGAATACTGTGCCAATTCCTACAAGTGCTGAATGCATTTGAAAGATGAGAAAGGACGGTTTCTTATATATTCTGAGAATCCCTTCTTTTCATCACACGAAAAGAAGGGATTTTTTGTTGCTGAGTGATAAATAAGTGTTTAAGTAGGGGAGAGTTAATTGATTACTCAACTTTCGCAGATCAAAATGTGCAAGTATACGTTGGTATGGTAAGAAAGATGGGCTGTTCACTATCCATATTGACTTTATTTGTACACGCGGGAAGTTTAATCACAGATCCTTAGTTTGAGCGTTAATTCGTTCCGAAAAGCAACAGGTTCGCTTTTCACGGGGATGTTACAGGCTCAATTATTAATAATCAGGTTGCAGGGCAAGCAGGTTTTGATCTTGCTGAAGATCCTATTTTCCGGGAGTCAGGAGAAGATGAAAGTGTTTATCCAAATATAAATCTAATCGAGGCTCTTATATTATTAAATTAACGGATGAAGAGATTGAGAAGTTATTTGAAGATTTAAAGCAAGGTGAATAATTTTTTAAAGATCATAAGGAGGATTTTAAAATGGCAGTTGTTAATGGTGTAAAAGAGCGTTTGTTTCAATCGATTGATGAGGGCAAAGAGTTGTATGTTGAAACGAGTCACAAAATTCATGATAATCCTGAAATCGGAAATGAAGAGTATTTTGCATGTGATTTGCATAGTAAAAACTTAATTAATGCGGGTTTTGAAGTTGAAAAAGGGGTTGCTGGTCATGAAACAGCCTTTTATGCCGTGAAGGATAGTGGCCATCCAGGTCCGACCATTGCTTATCTAGCGGAATATGACGCGTTACCTGGTTTAGGTCATGCTTGTGGACATAATATTATCGGAACGACGAGTATTGCAGCTGCGATTGCGTTAGGTGAATTGATTGATGATACGGGCGGGAGAGTCGTTGTGTTAGGAACGCCGGCAGAAGAGGGTGGTCCAAATGGGAGTGCAAAAGGGAGTTTTGCTGATCAAGGATATTTAAAAGATGTTGATGTCGCGCTCATGCTTCATCCAGGTGGAAAAACAGGCTTAACTCCAGATTCGCTTGCGGTAGACCCGATAGAGTTTAAGTATTATGGTAAACCTGCTCATGCCTCGGGTGCACCACATTTAGGGATCAATGCGTTAGATGCGGTCATTCAATTATTTAATGGGATTGGTGCACTCCGTCAACAGCTACCAGACGATGTTCGAATTCATGGCATTATTACTCATGGTGGTGATGCACCGAATATTATTCCTGAATTTGCATCAGCTCGTTTTTATATTCGAGCGGGGTCATGGAAGAAGACAGAAGAAATAGCTGAAAAGGTTCGGGCGATTGCAAAAGGAGCTGCACTTGCAACAGGGGCAAAAGTTGTTATTGAACGGTTCCAAAATGTAGTGAAAGATTTAGTTCCTACGCCAGCTTTAGATCAAGTTTTAGCTGAAGCATTAACGGCTGTTGGTGAAGACGTCATAGTAGAAAAAAGAAAAGGAAAAGATTCAACAGATGCAGGTAATATTAGTTATGAAGTTCCGACAGCCCATGGTGGCATTAAAATTGGTCCAGATGATTTAGCGGGTCATACGGAAGAGTTCCGTGAAGCGGCTAAATCAGAAAAAGGGGATCAAGCGATCATTACGGGAGCGAAAGCACTTGCATTGACCGGTTATCGATTATTAACCGACAAAGATTTATTAGATAAAGTGAAACAGGGTCATAAACAAGCTTTGGCGCAAAAGAAGTCGTTAGAGTAAGTTAATGAAATAAAATAGGCACTGCTTTTCTTCCTAATTGGAAGGAGCAGTGCCTGTTTTAATGTTATTTATACAAGTTCAGCTTGGCGTTTGTTAATAAAATCTGTTAATACTGTATCTAAGCTTGGTCCATCAACTTCTTTTAAATCATAATTTATTCGAGCAGTTGGTTTGTTAATTTTGATGACACGTGATAAATCGATTGGTGTGCCGATGATGACTGCATCACAATCAATATTATTAATTGTAGCTTCTAAATCTTTTAACTGTTTTTCACCATAACCCATAGCTGGAAGGAGATTTTCAATATGCGGAAATGCCTTGAATGTATCTTTCAAGCTTCCAACAAGATACGGACTTGGATCAATCACTTCGGCTGCACCAAGACGTTGAGCTGCAACTGTGCCTGCACCAATTTTCATTTCACCGTGTGTTAATGTTGGTCCATCTTCAACAATTAGGACACGTTTGCCTTTAATTAACTCAGGATGGTCAACGGTAATGGTTGACTCAGCTTTAATAATTTTACTCGTCGGGCTGACTGCTTTAATATTATTCTCGACAATTTTGATTGCTTCAGCTGTCGCACTATCGACTTTATTAATAATTGCAATATCTGTTGTTCTTAAGCACACTTCACCAGGATAGTATTGAAGTTCATGCCCTGGGCGGTGCGGGTCTAAGACGGTAATTGCTAAATCGGGTTTGTAGAATGAAAAATCGTTATTTCCACCATCCCAAACAATCACATCACAGCCGTCTGGATCATTTTCTGCTGCAGTTAAAATCGCTTCATAATCAACACCTGCATAAACAATATTACCTCTTGATACATGTGGTTCATATTCTTCCATTTCTTCAATTGTACAATGGTGTTGTTTTAAATCTTCTATTGTAGCAAAACGTTGGACACGTTGTGCTGCTAAGTCGCCATAAGGCATTGGGTGTCTAATGGCTATGACCTTAAGTCCTTTTGCCATCAACGTTTCAATTATTTTTCTCGATGTTTGACTTTTACCGGTTCCTGTTCTTACAGCTGTAACTGAAATTACCGGCTTATTGCTTTTTAGCATCGTCTGGTTAGGTCCAAGTAATTTGAAGTCAGCTCCCGCTGAATTAACAATTGCGCCAATTCCCATCACATCTTGATAGCTAATATCACTAAATGAAAAGACACATTCATCAACATCGAATTGTTTAATCAATTCTGGCAATTGATCTTGTGGGAAAATCGGAATCCCACTTGGATAAAGATCTCCAGCTAATTCTTTCGGATATTTACGTCCATCTATATCAGGTATTTGCGTTGCTGTGAAAGCAACAACATTATAATTAGCATCATTTCGATAGTACGTATTAAAATTGTGAAAGTCTCTACCTGCCGCCCCAATAATGATTACATTCTTTGTCTTCATAGGAATCTCCCCTGTCCGTTTTACTAACTATTATAATTATACTTCATAGTGAATAATTATTCAACAATTATTTCAAGAAAATTTTGTTATAATAAAATTAGGAAAGAAATAAGTTTATTAATAAAGGAACGATATGGAGGGAACTATGAAAAGATCATTGTGTAAGTCGTCAACGGATCAGGTTTTTGCCGGAGTATGTGGTGGAATCGCTGAATACTTAGGTATTTCTTCACTCGCAGTCAGGTTGCTTTTTATTTTTGTTTCACCATCGATCATCCTTTACATTATTTTAGCTTTATACTTGCCTGAATATTA
>CAZONN010000145.1:0-4034 GCA_964581235.1 uncultured Amphibacillus sp. | reverse complement strand
ACTTGAGAGCAATTCTCTGAACTTGAGAGCAATTCTCTGAACTTGAGAGCAATTCGCCGAACTTGAGAGCAATTCGCGTAACTTGAGAGCAATTCGCTTAAGCCTCAGGTCTTAGTTGAAAATATAACTCTAGATCATTACATAAAACAGAAAAGAGCGGTAAAATTAAATTATCAAATTGAGTATTTCGATCTAAAGGTAAAGGAGGATGCTTGTGAATAATTTATTTGATCATAACCGATTTAAAATTCTGATCATCGTCTGTGCTGTAGCATTACTTTTTGAAACGATATTTCTAGACTCGAATCAAGTGATCTGGCTTGTGCTGCTAGGTGTAGTTGCCTACTTTACTTGGGAACATTACTATCGAGAGCCAAACCGAATGATCTTTTGGAGCGTGATGGTTATTATTTTTGTGATTCTGATCGATGGGATTTTCTTTCGTGTATTATTAGGTGGTGTTGTCATTTGGTTTATGATTGAATATTTACAAAGTCAACCAGACAAGAAGCCGAAATCGCGTGATGTTCGATTTGGGAATGAGCCAATTAATGAGTCCGAAATTTTATATTCAAATAAATGGTTTGGTCGCCAAACGATCGGTGAAGAACCTTATCAGTGGCAGGATTATAACGTTCAAACAATCTTTGGAGAAACGGTGATTGATTTAACGCAGACGGTTTTGCCGAAGGGCGAGCCATTAATCTTAGTCCGTCAACTTGCTGGAACGATAAAAATTGTCGTGCCATACGATGTTGAAGTGAGTGTTCATCATTCTACATTTCTCGGTTCAGTAGACATCTTTGGTTATGGCTATGATCAGATCACTAATCGGGTCACTCATTATCAAACTGAAAACTATCAACAAGCGAATCAACGCGTGAAAATTTATACCTCGATCATTGCTGGTAAGATTGAGGTGGTGCGAGGATGAGAAAAGCAATTGCTAGTGGCATTTCCTTTGCTACGATACTGGTCGTCGCATTACTGTTATTACTATTTCAACAATATGATTTTTTAGATTGGCGTTTACTTTGGTTCCAAAGCTTTGCTGGTTTACCAATCTTGTTCGTGATTGTTTTTATCATTATCATTGCGGGTTCATTTTATGGAATCTGGACATACCAAAAGCAAAAGCGGCGAGCGCGTGTGATTAATGAAAAACTTAAACAAGTTTTAGCCGGAAAAACAGATCCAAGTGTGCTCGATCTTGATAAAAATCAGCTTACCAACCAAACGATCGAGCTCATTAATGAGCTGCAACTGCAGTTAAATCAGGTGACGAAGCGGATGCAAGCAGTTATCAGTGAGCAACTTGAAGATCAAGAGGAAAAAATTGAGGCGCGATTGACAGAAGAGCGGAATCGATTGGCGCGTGAACTGCATGATTCAGTCAGTCAGGAATTGTTCGCCGCATCAATGCTCGTTTCTGCGATCAATGAATTAGCGATTGAAAATGTTGATCAAATTGCCCAACCACTGGAGCAAGTTGAACAAATGATTCAACAAGCGCAGTTAGAAATGCGGGCATTGCTCCTTCATTTACGTCCGATTGCATTAAGAGATCAATCGCTAAAAGCTGGAATTGATCAACTGATTTCAGAATTAGTTGAAAAAGTTCCCCTCAAAATTAATTGGCAAACAGAAGAGATCTCGCTAAATCGAGCGGTTGAAGACAATCTATTTCGAATTTTACAAGAGTCATTATCAAATGCACTTAGACATGCAAAAGCAAATCAAATTGATGTTTCATTTATCAAACGTGATCATATTGCCATTTTAACTGTGATTGATGATGGCATTGGCTTTGATCCAGAGCAGGCATTATCGGGATCGTATGGTTTAGCTAATATGCAAGAACGGACGACAGAAATGGGCGGTCAATTTAAAATTGTCAGTTTACCAAATCAAGGGTCAAAGATAACGGTCCATGTTCCGTTAAATCGTGAGGAGTGAGAAGATGATTCGAGTTTTATTTGTCGATGATCATGAAATGGTTCGAATCGGTGTGACCACATTTCTAAAAACACAAAAAGATATTGAAGTCATTGCGGAGGCTTCGAATGGTGAGGATGGTGTTAAACTGGCACTTGAGTTGCGACCCGACATAATCTTAATGGATATTGTGATGGATAAGATGGACGGCATTGAAGCAACCGAAAAAATTATTCAGGCATGGCCAGAAGCAAAGGTCTTAATGGTGACGAGTTTTGTTGATGATGATAAGGTCTATCCTGCAATTGAAGCGGGGGCAACAAGCTATGTATTAAAAACGTCAAAGGCAAGTGATATTGCTGAAGCAATTCGAAAAACAGCTCGTGGAGAATCAGTTTTTGAACAGGAAGTCACGAGTAAAATACGTGCAAAAATGCGTGGTGACCTCGAGCCTAAATTACATGAAGAATTAACCGCACGTGAGCGAGAAATATTATTGCTAATAGCTTCGGGAAAAACAAATCAGGACATTGCTGATCAATTATTTATTGCGATCAAAACGGTGAAAGTCCATGTTAGCAATATTCTTAGTAAGTTAGAGGTTGCGGACAGGACACAGGCGGCGATCTACGCGCACGAGCATAAATTAGTAGAGAAAAGTTTTGACTAAAAAGGGTTTAAGAAGGAGGACATAATGAATCAAAAACGTTATTTACAGGAGTTGGCTTATTACTTGCGTTCATTGCCTAATGATGTGCAGGATCAAATAATCGATTATTACCGTGAACAATTTGTCCAGGGAAAAGGGGAAGGGCGCTCGGAGGAGGATGTGGCTTTGCTGTTGGGGAGGCCTAAGGCAAATGCTGAGAAGGAATTGGCGATTTATTCGGATCAAGTTGAGCGCGATGAGGATCCAGTTAATCCGCGCGAACCTGATCAATCGGCTGATCAGTATCGAGACGAACCAATTAATTATGCTTTACTGATTCTTTTAGTCGTTGTCAATGTCATGTTTGTTTTAGGGCCTGCGCTTGGATTTTTCTTTGCGGGGTTAGGGATTTGGTTTAGTTCGGTTGTGTTAATGGCTGCACCGCTGATTGCTTTTTTGTACGATGGGTCACTCGGCTTCCCAGAATTTTATCCGGTTTTAGCCATGGTGGGTCTTGGAATATTATTATTTGTTGCGATGCATTATTTATCAAAATTGGCCATTCGTTTAACACGTGCCTATTTTGACGCGATGAATCGAATGGTGAGGGGGAGGTAACGATGAAAAAATTTGCTTTAGTTGGCTTAGTGCTTTTTGTTGTCGGGGTGTTTGGTACGATGTTTAGCTGGCAAGAGTTAATCGGACGAAATAAAACGAGTATGGTTCAGCGCTCGATTGAAGTTGAGAATGAGGGAATTAATCTGATTGATATTGATAGTGATATAGCTGAACTTAATTTTTTCCCGACCGATGAGCAGACGATTCAAATTGACTTTAGTGGGAAAAGTAGTTCGTCAATTGATGACCTGTTAGATGTTAAGGAGTCTGGTGATAAGTTATCGATTACAATTGATCATAAGTCGAAAATTTTTAATATTTCGTTTTTTCCATTTTGGAACAACAATAATCCAGTTTTAAATATTGGGATCCCTAAATCGTTTGCGGGTTCAATTGAAGCCGACGTTGATGTTGGTGAAATTCAAATCGATAATCTGAGCTTAGATCAATTTATTGGTGTGATTAATGTTGGTAATCTGGATGGTACGAATCTCGTTTTAAATGAAGGGCGTGTAGAGGTAAATGTTGGTGAAATTGACTTAATTGGAGTAACTGGGAACTTGTACTTAGCGACGGATGTTGGTGATATCGATTTAGATTTAGCTAAATGGCAAGGTAATATTGAAGCATACACTGATATTGGTGATATTGACATTCGTATCCCCGATGAACCAGAATTTTATTCTCTGCGTTTAGAAGCAGACTTAGGAGATGTGAAAGGTGTTGCTGATCCGATCGTTGAGTTTCGTTCGACAGTAGAAGGAGAGTTCCCTAGCCTTGAAGCATCGACTGATATCGGTAATATTATGATTAAGTGGGGACGCTAATTTAA
>CAZONN010000144.1:0-4071 GCA_964581235.1 uncultured Amphibacillus sp. | reverse complement strand
ATATTTCTGGGGTAACTGTCTGGTTTAGAGTATTGCCTGGCATTGCTCAAATGGGTCATGCGTGCGATGTCTATATCAGTGATTTGGATAAAGCTTTGCAAAACTTCAAGGTTAAGCTTGATCAGCACGACCAAGACTATCAAACACAGCTTCAACAGGTTATTGATGATGCACGGAATGCTTATAATTCTCAAGTTAAAAATTCTCAAGATGCTTTAGTTGCGATGCAAGCTGAAATTGATGAAGGGCGTGGCGATGCTACGCATTTGGCTGGCAGAGTAGCTGACATGCTTACTCAAATCAAAGACAATGACATTGTAACTATTCACCAGCACCAAGAAGACATTTCCAAGATCAGTACAGCAATCAATGATCGCTTGAAAAATATGAAGACTGCTCCTGTCGGAATTGCTGACGAACAAACTCTAAGAAATACTTACCCTAACGGTGCGGATGGCTTGTTTGTCACTCTTGATACCAAGCATTTATACATGTGGCTTAATGGTCAGTGGTCTGATGCTGGTCCTTATGAAACTGCTCAATTAGATAAACAAGTTGAACAAAGTATTGGTGATGTTAAATCCATGGTTTTAAAAGAGAATCTTATCAAGAATGGTAGCTTTTCCGATGGCACGCTTGATGGTGTCTGGGGAGATTTAAGTTCAGATAAGCTCCATATTTTTAACTTTTTGAATCGAAATTGGGCTTGTCTACAATCTGATACCGCTGAAGCTTACCACGGCATGAACTGGTGGATTGATAATCCGCTTAAAAATTTGGGAAACAACTATCCTTTCCACATCGAATTTGACCTTGTGGCCGCTCAACCGATGGTTTTAAACGTTAATTTCGTGCCATTTGACCACCAAAATAATCGCTTAGGTGGCATGACTATTAAAACAATTCCAACAAATACTTGGGAATTCAAACACTTTAGCGTTGATTTTACGATTGATAACAAGTTTATAAATGCTGATCATTTTTATTTTCAAATTGTGCAAAACGACGGTAAACCAGTGCAAGAAATGCGTGTTACTGGTGTAGCTTGCTATCTTAAATATCATCAAATAAATTTAGGCAAAGGAAATTTAATCGAAAATGGAGATTTTAGTACTGGCTCTCCTGTTCCTGCATCTAGCTCTTTAGGGAACGGTAGCTTATCAGTATTTAATTTTGCTGATCAAAACTGGCTTGAGTTCCAATCTTTGGAAGCTCAAGCTTATCAAGGGGTAGCCATTGAAGTAACTAACCCTATCGTTCAACTAGGACAAAATTATCCTTTAAAATTAAAACTCAAACTAGCAACCTCAAGTGATACAACCATAGACATTAATCTAATTGGTATTAATGATAAAGGGGAGCGAATGGGTGGCCCAAGTGGTGGTCAAAGATTAAAGGAAATTAGTACACAAAGCTGGCGTTATACTGCTCAAGATATTAACTTCAAAATTGCGGACGATCTTATAAATGCCGATCACTTTGTTTTACAAATTTTACAGCCTGATAATGCACCAATTGAGCATTTGAGACTAACCGATCTTGATTTAAGAGTGATTTACGATCAGTCCCAAGACACTCAAGGCAACTTAATTGCTGACGGCTCTATATCTAGCGGTGTTGTAAGCTCACAAGTATCAAGCAATACGGGAGATGGAAACTTATCAGTACTTAATTTCGCTGATCATAACTGGTTGTCTTTAACATCGGATAAACAAACGACTTATCAAGGTTTGTCTTGGCGCTGCAATAATCCAATCAAAGTCCTAGGTCAAAATTATCCTTTGCGTATCAAATTTACGATGATGACAGCAGAAAACATGACTTTACAGGCAGATATCATGGGATTCGACTCTCAAGGCAAACAAGTAGGTGCTGTTATGCTCAGTCGTTTTGATACTAAAGCAGGGCGTAGTGTAACGTATAACTACACTACTGGTTTAAGTGCTGATTTCTCAAATGCTGACATATTAAATTTGCAGATTGTCCAACCAGATGGAAAAGTAATTAAAGAGATTAGAGTTACTGACATAATTTTTAACGTTATTTATGACGATTACTCAACTTTAAGCACTAATTTAATTAAAAACGGCAATTTTGCTGATGGCATTCCTGACCCTGCTTGGAGTGATACTGGTAACGACCAGCTAAGTGTTATTAACTACTTGGGCAAGAACTGGCTTAGGGTTGTAAATCCAAATACAGAAGCCTATGGTGGCCCTCAATGGGAAATTAAAAGCAGTCCAGATTATTTTGGTCAACCTCTCGAAATTAAATTTGACATGATGACAGCAGAAGATATGACACTCAATCTAATTGCTGCATTTTTTGATGCTCAAGGTCAAAGAATTGGCGGTGATGGCGGTGGTCAAGTGATTGATCAAATCAAAACTAAAGGCTCGCAAATTATCACCTATAGCAATCGCTTTGAGTTTGATTCTGCTTATCGCAATGCGAGCCTTATCCGCTTGCAGTTGGTTAACCCTAATACAACGCCAATTAAGCAAATTATTTTAACCAATTTATCTTTAAAGCTTGATTTTGACAAAGTTAAAATTGATAAAATCACTACCAAATCGATTGATGAACTTGAACAACAATACGGTTTGCCAATAATGATGATTAATGGCGACTTGTCTGGTATGGACCACGATCATGCTAAGAATATTACTTATAACTATAAAAATAAGAATACTCGTTTAAGCGGTTATGGAACTGTAAAATGGCAAGGATCATCTTCAGCAACTTTAGCTAAAAAAGGCTATCGTCTGAAAACAACCAAATCTGATTACTCTGAAAAAGATAAAATCAGAGTACAGCCAAGCTGGCAAAAACATCACAAGTTTAACTTAAAGGCTTACTATAATGATGGTATGTTAAGCCGTGATCCAGTATCAGCTAATATTGGTGCTAAAGTATCAGCTAGTCGCTCCGAGTTGCCTCGTGATTTAATCAACGAAGATAATTTCGGTTATATTGATGGTTTTCCAATTATTTTATTCTTGAACGGGGAATATCAAGGAATTTATAGCTTCAATTTGCCACGTCCTGATTTTAGTTACACGAAATGGGCTATCATGGCTAACCAATACAATGATATTTGTCAATTTATCAAAGTACCTGATACAGGTGTAAAAATGGATGAATCAGATTGGTTGTCACTAAATCCTGATGGTCAGGCTACTGATGATCAAAAGAAGGCAGTCACAGATCTGATCAATTGGGTAATTAAATCAGATGATGCTACTTTCGTTAAGGATTTAGATAAGCACTTCGACATTCCATCTATGATCGATTATGTCGTTGTAACCAATATTCTTGGTGCTAGAGATGCTTATGGTAAGAATCAAGTTCTTTTAACTTGGGACGGAAAAATTTGGTACTACCAGTTATATGATCTTGACTGTACTTACAATGCAAACTGGATGGGTGGTAAAGTTTTCGAAACACCTCAAGTTGGTGTAAGCTTACCATTTGGTGCAAATAACAACTTATTTGTTCGATTCACTAAGTTCTTCAAGGGCGCAATTAGCGATAGATATCGTGAAATCAGACAATGGTTAACTCCCGGTTATGTTTTAGCTCAATATAAGCAAAGAATTAACTTGATTGGTCAAGGCAACTTTGAACAGGAGTGGGCAAAATGGAATGACCCATCAAAGGACACTGAAGACTTTAAGCAGTTGCAAAATGACTTGTATGATCACTTCAAAGCAGCGGATTATGTTTGGCTAGGAAATGACAATCCAGATAATACTACTTACAAGATCAAACCTGATACACCACCAGCACCGCAAACACAACCTGCTAATGGCACTACACCAACAACGCCTCAACCAACTGCGCCACAAGCACAACCAAACCAGAGCAACAACTAGGGGCGATAAATCATGAAGAATAAACTGAAAAGCATTTTTCCTTTATCGCACCCACAACATATTATTTTGGGTCTTGCCTTAGTTGGTGTAGGCTTAATCCTCATTTGCAATGACTATTACTTTTTTTGGCCACCGTTTGCAACAGCTTTCCTCAATGATGACTTGATTGGCGGAATCTTTCTAGTTGTCGGAATCC
>CAZONN010000143.1:3111-4075 GCA_964581235.1 uncultured Amphibacillus sp. | reverse complement strand
AATTGCTCTCAAGTTCAGAGAATTGCTCTCAAGTTCGGCGAATTGCTCTCAAGTTGAGCATATTGCTCTCAAGTTCAGAGAATTGCTCTCAAGTTCGGCGAATTGCTCTCAAGTTCAGTGAATTGCTCTCAAGTTGAGCATATTGCTCTCAAGTCCAGCAATCAAACTTAAAATAAATTAAGAAAAGCTTAGCAGGTTTTTCTGCTAAGCTTTTGGGTTAGAAGCGAAAGTATCGCCATGTATTTATGACACGTCTTTTTGTGCGTTTGACTTTATAATTCATAAAATAATAATAAGTGCCGAATGTTTGACGCACAGTGCCAATTACTTGATCTTCAGCTTGATACTGAAAATGTGGATATTGTCTTAATTCACCTTGATAGACCAATTTTAATTCTTGCCAATCACGTAAATCCTGAGGCCGAGTAAGTCCGGCTGGTTTTGGATTATGATAGATACCACAATCTTTTAGTAATGTCGCAACAAACTGCGAACAGAAAAATGCATTATGACGGTGAAACTCTTTATTCATCATGACTCCAAATAACCCTAAAAAGTTATAACGGTATAAGTCCTTTTGTGCTTCCATAAGTAATAGTTGATCACGTAATTTTTCATATTCATATTCAGTAACCTCAAATTGATAGATTGCACAGTTTGCATGAAGAAAGAATGGTAAGTTATAATTCTCTTTCACAAATCCACCAATAAAAGGGTTTTTAGGTCGTTTGCGTCCGAAGCTGTAAACATGATCTAATGATTCGTCGAGTGCAATTGAGACATGATTAAAAGATGTTCTTGTGTATAAATCTATCGTTCTTGCAAGCATTGTTCCAGTACTTGAAAATAATAAATAGACATTTTTTGTTTTCATCTTAGCCTCCTTCCTATCTAGTTAGACTGATTAATAAATAAAAAAGTTACATTAAATTTACTATTAGTATACTGATGTTTTTTACAATTA
>CAZONN010000143.1:0-3101 GCA_964581235.1 uncultured Amphibacillus sp. | reverse complement strand
CGTTTTCATCTTAGCCTCCTTCCTACCCTATAGACAGAAAAATAAACATAAAAGTTTCATAAATTTATTATCATTATACAGAATTTTTTAACAATTAGATAGGTAATTTTAATTTCTTAGTAAATATACGTCTCTAGTTGTAGTGTTTGTGATAAAATAAAGTTAATTTGAAAGATATTAAAAGGAGCGATTAGGATGTTGAAAGATTTTAAAGAGTTTATTGCCAAAGGTAATGTGTTAGATTTAGCGGTCGGGATTATTATTGGAGCTGCTTTTGGTAGCATTGTTTCTTCATTAGTTGATAACATTATAATGCCTTTGATTGGTTTGGTAATAGGTGGCGTTGATTTTTCATCGCTAGCAATTACTTTTGGAGATGCCGTGATTGAGTACGGGTTATTCCTGCAAAATGTTGTTGACTTTTTAATCATTTCATTCTCGATCTTTATCTTTATCCGTTTGATGAATTCGGTAAAAAGAAAGACAGAAGAAGTCGAGGAAGAGGTTGTCGAAGAGGTTAATGAGCAGACTGAATTATTAACAGAAATCCGTGATTTATTGAAAAATCAGTAAGAATCGGACGTCTGGAAAAAAACATTGATATTTTCAACAAAAAACGAATGACACGACTTTACATGTGTCATTCGTTTTTTTATTTTTTGAATTTCTTTAATGCATCCGCTAAGGCTGTATTCGCAAAACCTTGCTCATCATTTTTCTTTAAGTACTTATTCACGTCTCGCTTTGAGGCGCGTTGTTGATTATTATTGGCCCTACGCTTTTGAAAGGCAGCTAATTTTTCACGATGCCCACACTTACAAGAAAACGTTTGAGCCTCTCCCGTTCCGCGTAATTCCATCTTCTTATAACAATTCGGACAACGTGCATTTGTCGTACGAGCAATGTTCTTCTTCTCACCACATTCGCGATCTTGGCAGACCAACATTCGCCCTCGCTTACTATTCACTTCAAGCATCAACTTACCACAACTCGGACATTTCGTCCCGGTAATATTATCATGCTTAAATGTACTATCAGTGTTTTTAATTTCACTTACAATCGTTCGCGTATAACGCTTCATTTCTTTAATGAATGCAGACTTTTCAAGCTTACCAGAGGCTATTTCCGCCAACTGATCTTCCCATTCAGCCGTTAGCACAGGCGAACGTAAATCAGCAGGGACAAGTTTTAATAACTGACGACCTTTTGATGTTGTAAAAATATGCTTACCACGACTTTCAAGATAATGCGTGTTGAATAACTTATCAATAATATCGGCACGTGTCGCCACCGTTCCAAGACCACCCGATTGTTTCAGCGTCTTAGTTTGCTGACTACTGCCGGTATCAATATATTTAGCTGGGTTTTCCATCGCTTGTAACAACGTTCCCTCAGTAAATCGCTCTGGTGGTGACGTCTCACCCTCTGTCAATTTAACCGTTAGATCAAGCAAATCACCCTCTTTAAGTGCAGGCAAGCGCGTCTGTTCACCGGGATCTTGATAAAGCGATTTCCAACCTGGATCAATCACATTATTTTCATTTAAGCCAAACAACTGACCATTAATTTCAGCTTGTACCGTCGTTTGCTCATAACGATATGGCGCTGATAAAACTGCCAAAAAGCGCTTGATCACAAGATCATAAATTTTTCGCTCCCGATCATCAAGCTTCGATAAGTTTACATGCTCTTCAGTCGGAATGATCGCATGATGATCAGTCACTTTTTTATCATCAACAAACGATTTATTCGCCTTAATACCAGACCTTAAAATCGTTCTCGCAATAGACTGATACTCACCAACCGCACACGCATCAACCCGATCCCTTAACGTCGGAACAATATCACTCGACAAAAATTTCGAATCCGTCCGCGGATACGTTAACAACTTATGCTGCTCATAAAGCTTCTGCATAATCGACAACGTCTGTTTCCCAGAATAACCGAACGCCTTGTTAGCCTCCTGCTGTAACGACGACAAATCATGCAGCGGTGGCGCAAAGCTCCTCTTCTCCGTTCGCTTGATCGAGCGAATTTTTGCCTGCTTACCTTTGACTGAAGCTAACACTTTTTCAGCTTTTGTTTTGTCAAAAATTCTCCCTTGATTTTTCTGATCTTGCCAGTTTAAGCGAAGACCAGAGCCATTTTCCGCTCTAATACCATAAAATTTCCGTGGTTTAAATTGGTTGATTTCCTTTTCACGCTCGGCAACCATTGCTAACGTTGGGGTTTGCACACGGCCACTTGAAAGCTGAGCGTTATGCGTTGTTGTCAGTGCTCGGGTTGCGTTTAAACCAACATACCAATCCGCTTCAGATCTCGCGGCAGCAGCTTGATAAAGTGAATAATAAGCATTGCCTGGTTTTAGATTTTGAAAACCATTAAGAATTGCTTGATCGGTAACTGACGAAATCCATAGTCGTTTGATCGGCTTATTAATTCGTGCTTTTTCAAGAATCCAGCGGGCGACTAACTCCCCTTCTCTGCCAGCATCCGTTGCGATCACAATCTGGCTCACGTCGTTTCGGTTCAGTAGTTTTTTAACTACTTGAAATTGTCTGTTCGTCTGGCGAATGACGACTAAGTTCAGACGATCTGGTAGCATCGGCAAGTCTTCTGAACGCCATTGTTTATATTTTGGATCGTAGGCTTCTGGGTCTGCTAATGTGACGAGGTGACCGAGTGACCATGTGACGATATATTTTGGTCCTTCAAAATAACCGTTCTGTTTGTTTTGACATTTCAACACGCGGGCCATATCTCGACCAACAGATGGTTTCTCTGCGAGGACAACTATTTTACTCAAAAAATCAATCCTTTCTTTCCTTGTTAATTAGGAGGAATCACTTATAAATAGAAAATGATGTATAGACAATAAAAAATAATCAAGACGGCTAAAATTGAGCTGTTAATTAGTGTAACATACGCACGTTGAAGAACCGCCCTGTTCCATATGGAAGTTTTTTCGGTAGGGCTCTTTTAAGAATAAATTGGCTAACAACGAGTTGGATTTAGATTAAGAAAAACGAGATAACTGTCATAGTGCCTCCTTGTAGAACTTCTTTTACTAAATGATAGCAATTTACGTCTGATTAGTAAAT
>CAZONN010000142.1:0-4110 GCA_964581235.1 uncultured Amphibacillus sp. | reverse complement strand
TGTTAATGTTCGTGTTTTCATTATGAATTCAGCATTATGAAATCCACTCAAATGATAGATAAAAAAAGCACGTTATTTCATATAACCTAGAAGTCAGCTAGGTTTCAGAAATAATGCGCAAAAAGGAATAAGTCTTAAATTTAGTGCTTAAGAAACGAACAATATTTTAGTAACCACCGATTAGCCACTCAGTCATGTCGATAACCTCCTTTTATTTTCTAATTAATAACTTATCTCTAGGTTATCTGACATGAGTAAAAATAATGTGAAATACTGTAAAATTACATTAAAATCATGGGTATTAAAGGGATTTCAATTAAAAAAGAGAAAATTAAGCACAAAAAAGGTCATTCGTGAGTAATTCACGAATGACCTTTTACTTTTTAAAATTAATTTTCCCACAAATCATTTTTAACTAACACTGCTCTAATCATCGTGTAATCGATATAATCAGAAATGGCTTCTTTAATTTGCTTCAACTGTGGATCATCGAGCCACTCATATGCTTCTAGGACTGTTTGCTCAACTTCATCATCGAAAAAGTCGTCCCAGTCGAGAGAATGTCCATCTTGATAAGCTTTAAACAAATGGGAAGCAACGGTATCCTCTTTAATCTGACGTGTTTTCGCAATCAATTCAATTGGCTGACCAGAATCATACAGCTCATAACTAATTAGATGACTCGGTTGATCACTCGTTTTCATCTGAATAATTCCTAAAAATGCCTCACCGTAAGAATCAAACTTTTTCAAGCCAATCCCTTTAATCGCAAGCATTTCTTCTTTATTTTCAGGTAAATAACGACACAAATCCTTTAATGTTGCATCTGAAAAGACAACATATGGCGGAACTTTTTGTTCGCTCGCAATTTCTTTTCGCAACTGACGGAACTGTTCGAATAATTTTTGATCAAAATCAGCTTCTTCGGTCTGTTGAACCTCAGTTTGACGCATCCAAACTTGTTCTTGACCTTTCAAAACGTCAGCAGCTTTTTGAGTCAACTTCAGAATTGGAAAGCGATGGTCACCCGTTGTTAAATACTCTTCAGCAACGAGGAAATGGATAAATTCAGTAATTTGTTTTTCAGTCCGCTGTTTCATTAAACCATACGTCGACAGCTGATCAAGGTTAAATTGCTTGACTTTTTTATCGTTCGACCCCTTAAGCACTTTCGCTGTCAAGGTTGCTCCAAACCGTTGATCCATTCGCATCACACAAGACAACACCATTTGTGCATCTTTCGTGCGATCAACTTTTTCACTTTGATCAGTACAACTCGTACAGTACCCACAATCATCATACGGCTTTTTCTCACCAAAATAATCAAGAATATAGCGCGGTAAACAATTGTTTGTATGGCAGTAATTGATCATTGCCCGAAGTTTTTTATATTCAAGCGCCTTTTTCTCCTCGTCCAATTCAGATTGATCGATAAAAAACGTTTGCAAATGACTATCCTGACCAGAAAACAACAGAATACAGTCACTCGCTTCACCATCACGCCCGGCACGACCCGCTTCCTGGTAATAAGCCTCAATGTTCATCGGTAGACTATAGTGAATCACATAACGAACGTTCGACTTATCGATCCCCATCCCGAATGCATTCGTCGCAACCATAATTTCAACCTGATCATTAATAAACCGATTCTGTTGCTTCCTCCGCACATCCTCAGCCAAGCCCCCATGATAATAAGCCGCCCGAAAACCCTTCTTAACAAGCTGACCATGAATCGACTCAACAAGCTTGCGCGTCGGCGCATAAATAATCCCAGACTCCTGTTTATGAGCAGGCAAATAACTCATTAAAAAGTCCTGTTTATTTTGTCCCTTAACAACATGGAAATGAAGGTTTTCACGATAGAATCCCGTATTGACAACAGACGCGTCATCGATTTGGAGTAAACTCTGAATGTCCCGAATCACTTCTTCCGTCGCCGTTGCTGTCAACCCAATCCGAAAAGGAATCCCCTCAAGCTGATCAATCGTATCAATAATCGAACGATAACTCGGCCTAAAATCATGCCCCCATTGAGAAATACAGTGTGCCTCATCAAAAGCGATAAAAGAAATTTGCAGTTGGTTAATCGCGGATAAAAAGAAAGGATTATCAAAACGCTCCGGCGCAACATAAATCAAATCATAATGCCCCTGACGCAGAAGCTGCATCCGCTCCGCATACTCCTCACTCGTCAAACTACTATTAATATAACTCGCCTTCACACCCAACGTATGTAAACTATCAACCTGATCCTTCATCAACGAAATCAGCGGCGAAATCACAATCGCAGTCCCATCCAATAAAATCCCCGGAATCTGATAACATAACGACTTCCCACCACCCGTAGGCATGATCCCCAACGCATTTTTCTGATCAAATACATGCGTCAACAATTCCTTCTGCCCCGATCTAAAATCAGTAAAACCAAAATAATCCCGCAAAATTTGTTGTGATTGAATTAAAGTCATTTAAACCACCTTTCCTAAAAAAATTCCCCCAAGATGATGGCACGTTGCCAATATAATTGACAGCATACCATCATGATGGCGGACTCGAGTTAATCTAATTTAAAACAGATTCCGTTCACCAGCAGGCCGATGATTGTCTGTGTAAATATGATAAAAATGTGTCACGATTGTTTTTGCGACGGCATAAGCAGGAACCGCGAAGAGAATACCTAAAAATCCTCCGATTGCCCCAGCAGCTAAAATAACGGTAATCACAGTTAACGGATGTAATTTTAACACTTTCCCCATAATATTTGGTGAAATGAGACTACTTTCAACTTGTTGGGCAATAATCATGATAATCGCCGTCCAAACACCAACCATTGGATCTTGGAAAAAACCAACAATTACAGCAGGGATCGCTGAAAGCCAAGGACCAATAAACGGAATCAAGTTCATAAAGAGACCAAAAACGGCAAACATTAACGCATAATTTAAGCCAACAATCCAATAACCAATTAACAACATCACCCCAACACATAAACTAACGAGCAACTGACCTTGGATAAATGACGAAAGGACATCATTGATATTCGTTAATAATGTTTTTAAACTTTGTGCCTTTGATCTGCTCAAAAAGCCAGTCACGAATGGGATGAACTTATGCCCGTCTTTTAACATAAAGAACAAGAAAAACGGAATCAACACAAGTGCGAAAATAAAACTCACAAACGATCCGAGAAAAGAGAACAATGAGCCAACAATTTGTTCTGCATACACATCGATATTGTCAATCACATTTTGAATCGTATCAACAATTGATTCGGGAATATAATCTTGACGATTTTGCCAAAAAACCCATAAATCCTCGAACCAAGCAATAATTTGTGGGAATGTTTCAACCAAACGTAAAAACTGATCTTGAATCGGTGGAATCACAAAGTAAACGCTGAAAAAACCAAGTGCAATCATTAACAGGAAGACGATAATGATGCCAAAAACACGTTTAACTTTAAACCGCTCAAGTAAGTTGACTAGCGGATTGGTTATATAAAAGAGTAAACCAGCACCAATGATCGGAACCGCAATCGATGTAAGTAATAAACCAACTGGTTTGAAAACAAAAGCAGTTAAACTAATCAAGTAGATTAATGTGAAAACTAAAACACCATAAAGCAAAAAACGAAATGATTTTTTCTGCGTCAAATGACTCAAACCTTTCCATCATAATTTAGCTTTATCATAGCACATAATCGCCAAAATAGGCCAAAAAATGAAAGAAATAAATTGAGATATTACACAGGTTTAAATCAATATTTGTACAACATTGAATGACATGCGTTATAATGAGGTTTAGTGAAGACCGACTTAAGGAGGATATATGAATGATTAGTCTTGAACAAGTCGTATTAAAAATGGCCACTGAAATTGACCAAGCAAAACAAACAACAGACCAAGATAAAATAAAACAACACGCACGAGCAATCAAGCTCTTAGCTGACCTGATTTTAGACGAAGAAACACCAAAACAACAGGTAACACCACTAGCTCAACCAACAATTAGCGAACAAGAGATGCTCCAAATGATGGGGTCAAACGATCAAGCTTCACCAAGTTCGAGCACAACAAAAAAATACGGACAATCCGACTCAAAATCATTACT
>CAZONN010000141.1:0-4111 GCA_964581235.1 uncultured Amphibacillus sp. | reverse complement strand
CAATATTAGCGACGCAACTGACGAACGCAACGAAGAGTAGACATTAATAAACCAGGTTAACCCCTTACGAAAAGGTGTAGCCTGGTTTTTATTTTCTTAATCGGAAAGAAAGGAATTAGAACCTGTAAGAAAAATATTTGAATGAGCGCGCTCGTTCCCGTATGATCAGTTTAAATTGACGAATCGCTTTAGTTTGCGATTGATAAAAAAAGCAGTAAAATGTAACTGAAGCTAAATTAATTGAATAAGAGTGGTGATTTTTTATGTTATTAGTTCTGGACGTCGGAAATACGAATACAGTACTTGGTCTGTTTGGGAAAGAAGAACTAATCTTTAAATGGCGCATCCGAACGGATCGGGAAAAAACAGAAGATGAATACGGAGTCTTAGTCAGCTCGTTATTTGAGCATCGTGGTGTTAAACTAAATGTTGTTAGCGATATCATTATTTCTTCAGTTGTACCACCGATAATGCATGCATTAGAAATGATGGCGAAAAAGTATTTTAATGTTGACCCGATAATCGTTGGTGATTACCCAATTGATGACTATCTGAAGATCATCTATCCAAATCCTAAAGAACTTGGTGCGGATCGAATTGTAAATGCGGTTGGAGCAATTAAAGAGTATGGGCAACCACTTATTATTATAGATTTTGGCACAGCGACGACGTATTGTTACATCAATGAGGACGGAGCCTATGTCGGAGGCGCAATTATTCCTGGGATTAAGATCTCAGTCGATGCTCTTTACGATCGTGCGGCAAAACTTCCGCGTGTTGAAATCGAAAAGACTGATAAAGTAATTGGAATGTCTACAGTTGAAGCCATCCAGTCAGGAGTTTATTATGGATATGTTGGACAGGTTGATTCAGTGATTCGAAACATTAAAGCTGAAATTAAACAAAACCCGAAAGTAATTGCAACGGGTGGGTTAGCTGAATTAATCGGACAACAATCGAAGGAAATTGATGTGATTGATATGTCACTTACGTTAAAAGGCTTAGCCGAAATATTTAAAAATGTTAAATAAAGAGGAGTTTTTAGTTTGAAAGATTACTTATTAAAAGCAATTGCATGTAACGGAACGGTTCGTGCCTATGCGATTCAATCAACTGAATTAGCCGAAGAAGCTAGAAGACGTCAGGATACCTGGGCGACGGCAACAGCTGCATTAGGTAGAACAATTACAATCTCAGCCATGATGGGTGCGATGTTAAAAGGTGAAGACAAACTTACAATTAAGATTGAAGGAGACGGACCAACAGGGCCGATTGTTGCTGATGCCAACGCAAAGGGTGAAGCAAGAGCCTTTATTACAAATCCTCATGTTGATTTTGATTTAAATTCACAAGGTAAATTAGATGTTGCTCGTGCAGTTGGTACGAGTGGGCATTTAAGTATTGTAAAAGATTTAGGGCTTAAAGAGCATTTTACGGGGCAAGTTCCAATTATTTCAGGTGAAATTAGTGAGGATTTTACTTACTATTTTGCTAGCTCTGAACAAATACCAACAGCTGTAGGTGCGGGTGTTTTAGTTAATCCGGATCAGACGGTACTAGCTGCCGGCGGATTTATTGTCCAAATTATGCCGGGGACGTCAGATGAGACGATTGAATATATTGAAAAACAAATTGGTTCAATCCCTGCCATCTCAGCATTGATTGATGCGGGTAAAAAACCTGAAGATATTTTAACAGAGATTTTTGGAAAAGAAGACGTTAAGATATTAGAAAAAGTCCCTGTTTACTTCCGTTGTACATGTTCTCTGGAGAGAATTAAAAATGCAATTACGAGCTTAGACAGTGAAGAGCTTACTCAAATGATCGAAATTGATGAAGGCGCTGAGGCGACATGTCACTTTTGTAATGAGGAGTATGTGATCACGAAAGATGAATTAATTAAAATAAAGCAATCCAAGGAGAATTAAACATGCGAAAAACAATGCTTTGGATTATTATTGCTTTAATTATTACCAACATATTAACGTTTGTACTCATGCGAAATGATGAAGAAATCGTGAAACAAACGACGCCGGTCGAAGATATCGATGTTGAAACTCCGATTGCAACGATTGAAGATGTGGAAATATATTATGATGATTGGATTTCATATTTAGCAACAAACTATGGCCAAGAGGGCTTAACTCAAATGATTGATCAGTATGTTATCGATGAATTAGCGAGTAAACATAATTTAACTGTCGATCCAAAACTAATCGATTTAGAAGTTTCCTTTTTAGCGACATTGGTTGGCCAATTACCTGCAGAAAAAATTGAGCAAACAGAAGCTGAGTGGAAAGAAACGATTGAGCGTCGTTTGTTGGCAGATATGTTTTTTGCTAAAGATGTGACAATCTCAGATGAAAAGTTACAGGCATATTATGATATGTATCAGTCACAATATCAATTTTCACATCGGATCGAGCTTTCGCATATTGTCGTTGCTGATCAGGAAACCGCTGACCGTGTCTATCAGGAGTTAGAAGAAGGTGCTGATTTTAGAGCATTGGCTTATGAGTACACGAAGGATGAGGATTCAAGAGCAGCTGGCGGATACCTAGGATTTTTCACGGAAGAAAGCAGTCTCCTACCTACAAAATACTTTGATAAAACAAGAAGTTTGTCAGAGCATAGCTATAGCGAACCTTTTCTAGGGAGTCAAGGTTATGTAATTCTTTACATGCATAGGGAACTTCCTTCGATTAAATTAAATTTTGAGCAATTAAAAGAACATATTCGCATCAAAATTGCGATTGAAGAACTAGGAGCAACACCATCAATAAAGGATTTTTGGGATGAATTTAATATTGAATGGATTTATTGACAAACAAAACTGAATGGTATATAATTAAACAAATAAGATTACTCGGAATTAGGAGGAAGTTTAATGAAAATTGCAAATTCAATAGCAGATTTAATTGGCAACACACCGATTGTGAAGTTGAATCGTTTGGTAGGTTCGGAAGATGCTGAGGTTTATGCGAAGCTCGAATATATGAACCCAGGTAGCTCGGTTAAGGATCGAATTGCTTTAGCGATGATTGAAGCAGCTGAAAGGACAGGGAATTTAAAAGAAGGCGCAACGATTATTGAGCCAACAAGTGGAAACACAGGTATTGGTATTGCAATGGTGGCAGCTATTAAAGGTTATCGGGCAATTTTAGTTATGCCAGATACGATGAGCCTTGAACGACGAAATTTATTGCGTGCATATGGTGCAGATTTAATTTTAACGCCAGGTTCAGGTGGAATGAATGCAGCAATCAAAAAGGCAAAAGACTTAAGCGAAGAACATGGTTACTTCATGCCGCAGCAATTTGAAAACGAAGCAAACCCGAATGTTCATGAAAAGACAACAGGTCGAGAAATTGTTGAGCAAATGGGTGATCAACTCGATGCGTTCGTTTCTGGAATTGGAACGGGTGGAACGATCACAGGTGCAGGAAGAGTTCTAAAAGGAAAATACAAAGATATCAAGCTGTATGCTGTTGAACCAGCAGACTCAGCAATTTTATCAGGAAAAGAGCCTGGTCCCCATAAGATCCAAGGAATCGGCGCTGGTTTTGTTCCTAAAGTATTAGACACAGAACTTTATGATGAAATTTTCACAGTAACAAATGATCAAGCATATGAAACGGCAAGAGAGGCGGCCCGTCTAGAAGGATTGTTAGGTGGGGTTTCTGCAGGAGCTGCTATTTACGCAGCGACACAAATTGCCAAAAAACTTGGTAAAGGTAAAAAAGTATTAGCGATTATCCCAAGTAACGGGGAACGTTATCTATCAACACCACTTTATCAGTTCGAAGACTAAATTTAATTTAAAGCAACTCTCATTAATTTGTGGGAGTTGCTTTTTTGTTGTAAAATTATGTTATGATAAATGATGAGCTTTTTCAATGGATTATGTAATAAAACTGCCATATATAGAAAAGTGGTGGTAGAATGAAATAAAAACATTAGGGGTGATCAATTTGAATAGGGTGATTAAAACGAAACACGGACAATTAAACCTCCGTAAGAAAACAATTATTATGGGTATTTTAAATGTTACACCCGATTCCTTTTCAGACGGTGGAAAATATGATCAAATTGATCGGGCTGTTGAACAAGC
>CAZONN010000140.1:0-4169 GCA_964581235.1 uncultured Amphibacillus sp. | reverse complement strand
GCTTCCCCTTCCACATTTGGGTTTGTCGCCAAAATAAGTTCTAACACTTGTTCATCTTTCAAGCGATCAAGCAGTGATGGCACATTAATATCTTCTGGACCAATCCCGTCCATCGGAGAGATCGCTCCATTTAAAATATGATATAGCCCATTATACTCGCGCATTTTTTCCATCGCAATCACATCTTTAGGGTCTTGAACAACACAAATGATTGATTGATCTCGTGACTGATCCTGACAAATATGACATGGATCTTGATCAGTAATATTTCCGCAAACCTGGCAATGAGTCAGCTCTCTTTTAGCACTAACCAATGCTTTAGCAAAATCTAAAACATCTTCTTCTTTCATATTTAAAACAAAAAAAGCCAGTCGAACCGCTGTTTTTGGTCCTATTCCTGGCAATTTTGTAAAGCTATCAATTAGCTTTGAAATCGGTTCTGGATAGTACAATACTTAAACCTCCTAGAACATTCCGCCGGGTAAATTCATGCCTTGAGTAAATTTGCCCATTTTTTCATTCGTTGTTTCTTCAATCTTTGTTAATACTTCGTTAGTAGCCGCAATAATTAAGTCTTGAAGCATTTCTACATCTTCTGGATCAACGACTTCTTCACTTATTTCAACATCAAGAATTTCCTTTTTACCATTCGCGACAACTTTGACCATTCCGCCACCTGAAGTTGCCTCGAACGTCATTTCTAATAATTCATCTTGTGCTTTCATCATATCTTTTTGCATCTTTTGCATTTGTTTCATCATTTTATTCATATTTCCCATATTTCCACGCATGTTTGTTTCCTCCTAAATAGTTTGTTTTTTTATTGATCATGAACTTCTAATAAATCATCACCGACGAGCTTTCGTGCTTCAGCAACAATTGGGTCCTCTTCTGCCGGTTCGGAAGAGTCATCTTGTTCTTGAGCTTGTTGCCTTTGTTTTTCTACATATTCTTGACGCAATTCAAGCCAACTCTGTTCTGGAATTGGAATGAATGAGATCACCTTACCAAGCACTTCTAATAATAGTGATTCAATCAATTGTTGATGATCTAGAGCCAGTGAACAGTGAATATCGTATCTAAAAGCAATAACTAATCTTTCATTCGAGGCAGCACTTGGCTTCGCATCTTGTAAAACGGCGTGTGCCGGTGCACTTTGTTGTTTTAACAAATTCATAAATGTTGGCCACTTACTATGCACATCCTTTAAGTGTTGCTTTTTTGCTTCCGCTAAAACTTCACGAATGCGCTCATATGGAATACGATACTTGCTTTTAGTTGATACAGGTCGTTTACTTATATTCTTAGCTTGAGTTGTCTCTGTCGATTTAGCATGATTACCTTTTAATAATTGCAATTCTTTTTCTAGTTTATCAAGCTTTTCTGTTAACTGCAAAAGATGTTGATCGTTAATAATTGATGATTTTGCTTCCACTTGTTCATCAGCAATCTTTAGCATCGTAATCTCAATAAAAACTTTCGGTGTATTTGTCCATTTCATTTCTTGCTGACATTGATTTAGTTCAGTGATCGCCTTTTGAATCCATTCACCTGATAGCTGTTTGTGTAAATCAATAAACGATTGATCAGCAATTGCTCGTTCCAATAAATCAGCAGAATTAGCTGAATCATGGAAAATCAATAAATCACGCAAAAAGTAAATTAAGTCATAAACGAGTCGACCTGGATCTTTGCCTTCCTGGATAAACAAATCAACCAACTTTAATGCTGTTTTCGCATCTTTTTTATACAATGCATTAATCAATTCTATTAGTTTTTCCTGTGAAACGGAACCAGTAATCGCTAGAACATCATTTAACGCTACCGTATCCTCACTATATGAAATTGATTGATCCAACAAACTTAATGCATCACGCATACCACCTTCTGCAGCAAGTGCAATCGCATGAAATGCTTCGTCTGTTACTTCAATTGCTTCTTTTTCCATAATTTCCTTCATTCGATCGACTATAAAAGAATGGCCTATTCGCTTGAAATCAAAACGCTGACACCTTGAAATAATCGTTAAGGGAATTTTATGTGGTTCAGTTGTTGCCAAAATAAAAATAACATGCTGTGGTGGTTCTTCTAATGTTTTTAATAGCGCATTAAAGGCACCTATTGATAGCATATGAACTTCATCAATAATATAAACTTTATAATCAACAGCACTTGGTGCGTATTTAACTTTATCACGAATATCACGAATTTGTTCAACACCGTTGTTCGATGCAGCATCGATTTCAATCACATCTGAGATCGTACCATCCTCGATCCCAATACAAGCGTCGCAAGCTCCGCAAGGTTCTTTAACGGGAGTAGACTGACAGTTAACAGCTTTAGCAAAAATTTTAGCTGCACTTGTTTTACCCGTTCCTCTTGGACCAGAAAATAAATAAGCATGAGAAAACTTATTTTGATAGATCGCATTTTGTAAAGTTCGAGTAATATGTATTTGTCCTACAACATCATTGAAGTTTTTAGGTCGCCAAACACGATAAAGGGCTTGATAGCTCATTTTTACTTTGTCCTCCCAACATGGAATTCCCTTCTATTATAACCGAATTTCAGTCTAAATGTTAACGATATCAAATGATTAGTTAGAAAAACTAACTAAAAAGTAAAAAACTCTTACCTATATAGGCAAGAGCATTTGTTTTTATATATACGCCGTGCACCTATCTTCGATAACATAACCCTAAGCGTTACATAAGCTCTTGGCTCAGCCCAGGCTTCCCCACGGCACACATGAAAGACCGCTTACTGCTGCTTTCTTCCGAACCTGACAGGGTTCACGGGTTCACGTTGCGTAGGACCCAAACATCAACACCAGTCCTTTATGGCAGACCTTATAGTTATGCACCTCAGATAGGAATTCAGTCTCGCTATAGCGGCTTGCGAGTACAGGGCACCGCTACCTCCCCACCTAGCACGGCAAGATTGATAACATATTTAGGCGCTGATTAGCGCACTTACTAGTATAGTACTTTTTAAAGAAAAAATCAATCGTTTACGGTTGTTGTTTTTTTCCTTTGTTATTAGCACGAAGGTTTTTGAAGAAATCAGTTAACAATGCTGAACAAATGTCACTTTGGATGCCACCAACAAGTTCAACTTGATGATTAAATCGATCATCTTCCAATAAATTAATAATTGAACCTGCACAGCCTGCTTTCGGATCGTAAGCCCCGAAGACAACTCGTGGGATCCTCGCTTGTAAAATTGCTCCTGCGCACATTTGACACGGTTCTAACGTGACATATAATGTACAATCTTCTAAGCGCCAACTTTTAAACAACTCATTTCCCTTTTCGATCAAAAGCATTTCTGCATGCGAAGCTGTTGTTTGTAATGATTCCCGTAAATTATAAGCACTAGCAACAACTTCATTATTATTAACAAGTATTGCACCAATCGGTACCTCTCCAATTTGACCAGCTCTATGAGCCTCGGCTATGGCAAGGGCCATGTAGTCTTCATCAGTCATATTATGTTCTCCTTAAATCAAGATCTTATTACATAAGTGTATCAATTTTTTACGAAAAAATGAACTAAGTTTCCTGTCACTTGCCCAGTCTTTCATGCATAGGATAACACGAGAATATAGATAGGAGGATTTATTGTGTAAATTTATCTTGTTCAACCGGGGGATTCTGTTTATGAAATTGCGAATACTTTTGGCTCATCTGTTAATGACATTGTCCAAGCAAATGAACTAGAAACCCCAAGGTTGATCTGCAATATGACGCTGATAAAAATCACGCAACGATTGATGTTATTGTTCCTTTTGATTTTGAAATATTTGCTATAACGAGTATGGTTAATTACTCAGATAGTGCAGAATTGAAAGCTAAATTAAAAAGAGCATTAGAAGAAAACTATACAGCGTTGGCTGAACAATTAATTGCTAAAACACAACAAATAGATAGATCATACCCTTTTTATTGGTCACTTTATATTAGAAAGGTTAGAATTTGGAAAGTCTATTTATGATACAAACCTTAAAGAAATGAGTGATTAGCATGATTCAATTTTTTTAACATTAGCAGTTCTTTATTTGACATATTATTGAATGAATTTCATAATGACTTAATTTGCTATAAAACACGAGCATTTGAGTTACAGGTGACGCGGTGATTTCCACTCTAGGCGGACGCTTTCCGCGGGAT
>CAZONN010000139.1:0-4178 GCA_964581235.1 uncultured Amphibacillus sp. | reverse complement strand
CATTCAAATAAAAAAACAATAAGCGAGGCATTTTCATGATTGAAAAACTTAGAAAAATTTACACAAGCTTAATTATAAAACAACCTAACCAAATCGAACAAGCAGCCGATTATCAATGGTTTATTACTCCTGCCAATGAAATTATCGGCATCGAGAAGCAAGAGCTCGACAAAAAAGATCAATTATTATTGCGATTATTCATGACGCCTTACCATGGCGCACACCCACCAGTCACAACACGAGAAAAAAATTGGTACCAATTAATTATCGAACAAGAAGAACCAAGTGTTATACATAACCCTAACCTCTATCGATTCACCCTGTTTAATCTATCCGAACCATTATCTGACCCAGCTGATTTTCGAACAGCTATCGACGGTCTATACTCAACATGTCCAGCAATCGTCTGGGTCAATCAATTGTCCGGCATCATCATCGAAGAAGAAATGATGATCGACGAAGACATGCTCTCATATGAAGAGATGATTGAAGTTTTTACAACTGATTTTTACCTAGACGTGCAGTTTTACGTTGGGCCTTATTTATCTGACTTAAACAAAGCACATACCTATTTAGCTTGGATGCAAGACAGCTTTGAACTGATCAATACATTCAGTACAAAACCTGTTATGAGTTATGTAACAGCAATCCCTTATTTATTAACAACGATCACAGATCAGACAGATGGGCGCTTTTTAATTGATGCTATTTTAAAAGATACAGCTGAGGATGAGGAACTCTTAAGATCGATTCAAATTTTCCTTGAGTGTAATTCCAACGTTAGCATGGCAGCCAAAGAACTCTATATGCACCGAAACAGCTTGCAATATCGCATTGATAAGTTTATTGAAAAAACAAACATCGATGTTAAACAGTTCGAAAATGCACTAGCTGTCTATCTTATTTTATTATTAAGGCGTCATTTTGATTAAAGCAATTTCAGTCCATTTGTAAGCGTGCACAAAAAGGTTGTCTCTTTTTTGTGCATTGTGTCCATTTACCTAATCAAGATAATTGTGTAGACTAAGTTTATAAAGCTAAACGCTTTCAAATCAGAGGAGGATTTTTAAATGGCAGAACTATCACTAAGAAATATTGATAAAGTTTATGAAAAGGATGGAGTCAAAGCAGTATCAGATTTCAACCTTGAAATTAAAGATAAGGAATTCGTTGTATTCGTTGGTCCTTCAGGTTGTGGTAAGTCAACAACCCTACGTATGATCGCTGGTCTTGAAGAAATTACATCTGGCGAATTATATATCAACGGTAAATTAATGAACGATGTTGCACCAAAAGACCGTGACATCGCAATGGTTTTCCAAAACTATGCACTTTATCCACACATGAGTGTATATGACAACATGGCTTTCGGTTTAAAATTACGTAAATTCAAAAAAGATGAAATTGACCGCCGCGTTAAAGATGCTGCTGATATTTTAGGACTGGAAGCATTCTTAGACCGTAAACCAAAAGCACTTTCTGGTGGTCAGCGTCAGCGTGTTGCTTTAGGCCGTGCAATCGTTCGTGATGCACAAGTATTCTTAATGGATGAGCCTTTATCAAACTTAGACGCGAAACTTCGTGTTCAGATGCGTGCAGAAATTCAAAAACTACACAAACGTCTAGAAACAACTTCTATTTATGTTACACACGACCAGACTGAAGCGATGACAATGGCAACTAACCTTGTTGTACTTAAAGATGGTATCATCCAACAAGTTGGTGCACCTAAGTATATCTATGATTATCCAGATAACATTTTCGTTGGTGGATTTATCGGATCACCTTCAATGAACTTCTTTAACGGAACTCTAGAAGAAGACGGATTCCATGTTAGTGGTAACGAACAAGTTATCACAGTTCCTGAAGGTAAAATGAAAGTTCTTCGCGAAAATAATTACATTGGTAAAGAAGTAGTTTTAGGTGTTCGTCCAGAAGACATCCATGATGAGCCAGTATTTATTGATGCAAACCCTGGTTCAACTATTGAAGCTGCTATTGACGTTGCTGAATTAATGGGTGCTGAGTCATACCTATACTCTAAGTTAGCAGAACAAGATTTTGTTGCGCGTGTTGATTCACGTACTGACATTAGTGGTGGAGAAGTATTAACACTTGCTTTCGACATGCACAAATGTCACTTCTTCGACGCAGAAACTGAAGAGCGTATCAAATAATTATTAATTAATTAAGTAAAGCGACATCTTTAAAAGATGTCGCTTTTTATATTTAAAATAATTGTTCAGCTAGATTAATTATTTGGACCCATTTGTTCTTGTGCTTGCTGGACAAGCCTCTTAGTAATTTCCCCACCTACAGACCCGTTAGCACGAGCTGTTTCATTAGGTCCAGGATTGACACCAAACTCTTGAGCAATTTCATATTTCATTTGATTTAATTTTTGCTCAACACCGGGAACAACTAACTTGTTTGAACGATTTCTATTAGGCATTTGTTGTTCACCTCCTTACTAGTAGTATGAGTAGAAACCTCATTTTTAATAGCGTTAATAACTAGTTAGTAAGGGAAATGCTACCTATCGCAAAATGTTAGATATTTAATCACTTTACTCTTATCGTTAGATCATTTTTGCCGGATCGATCAATTGATCAAATTCTTTTTCGGTCAAAAATCCAAGTTCCAAACATGCTTCCTTCAATGTTTTATTCTCCTGATATGCCTTTTGGGCAATTTGACTTGCCCGTTCATAACCAATATGTGGATTCAGAGCAGTCACAAGCATAAGTGAAGCATTTAAATCTTCTGCCATAACCTTCTTGTTCGGTTTCATTCCGATTAAACAACGTTGATTAAACGAACGAATCCCATCAGCTAACAACTGAACCGACTGTAAGAAATTCAGAATAATGACTGGTTTAAAGACGTTTAACTCAAAGTTGCCTTGACTCGCAGAAAAACCAATCGTCGTATCGTTGCCCATCACTTGAACAGCGACCATCGTAAGTGCTTCAGCCTGTGTTGGATTCACTTTTCCTGGCATAATTGAGCTGCCAGGTTCATTTGTTGGTAGAACAATTTCTCCTATCCCTGCGCGTGGGCCACTTGCAAGCCAGCGAATGTCATTAGCAATTTTCATTAAGTCGGCAGCCAAAGCTTTCAATGTCCCATGCGCCCTAACCAACTGATCATGACTCGTTAGTGCATGAAATTTATTTTCTGCTGATCGAAATGGTGTGTTTGTTAGTTGTGAAACTTCACTGACAACAAGCTCACTAAACTTAGGATCTGCATTTAAACCAGTACCAACTGCAGTACCCCCAATGGCAAGTTCACGCAAGTAGTCAAGGTCCTCTACCAGCATCTTTTCAATTTTCTCAATCATATGTTGCCAGCCACTTATTTCTTGTCCGAACGTAATTGGCGTTGCATCTTGTAAATGTGTTCGCCCTATTTTAATTAAGTCACGATGCTCTAACATCTGCTCCGTCAGCGTCTGATTAATTTCCGCTAAAGCTGGAAGTAATTCCGTCTCGATCGCTAGGACAGAAGCAATGTGCATAGCCGTTGGGAAAGTATCATTTGAACTCTGTGATTGATTAATATCATCATTTGGATGCAGTCTTTCATCATGATTATTGTCAGCTAAAAACTGATTACCTATGTATGCTAACACTTCATTAACGTTCATATTTGTCTGTGTTCCACTACCTGTCTGCCAAACGACGAGTGGAAAATGCTCCATTAAGTCATGCTCTAGCACATGATCACAAGCGGATACGATTGCATCTTTCTTTAATTTCGTTAAATTTTTGAGTTGATAATTAGCGATTGCTGTACTCTTTTTCAAAATCACAAATGCTCGAATTAACTGATCTGGCATTTTTTCTGTACCAATTGGAAAATTCTCTAAACTACGTTGTGTTTGAGCACCCCAAAACTTTGTTTGGTCTACTTCAATCGCACCTAATGTATCGTATTCTGTTCTCGTCTTCATCATTCCGCCTCCATAGTATAATTGCTTATATTGTAGCATATTAAAGATAAAATATATTTAAATTTAAATTTTGCCTCTGGTCAACAATCATTGCCTGACCAATCAATCTTGCTCTAGACCCACCCATACGGGCAGTGGTAGTCTATATATAGACGCTTTTGAAAGGTTGTGTGAACATGAATCAATATGAACAAATAAAACAAGGTGAACGTGGTGCATGGCT
>CAZONN010000138.1:0-4215 GCA_964581235.1 uncultured Amphibacillus sp. | reverse complement strand
ATGTTGATTCTGGTTTGATCACAGATATAATTGTCGGTAGTCGCTCAAGTTTAGGACACTTATTTAATAAGCGTGATGAAACAATTATTCCATGGGAACGAATTATTACGTTAGGTAATGATGTGATCTTAGTAGAGTGAAACTGTAGAATAATCAAAACAGAGAAATACAACTCGAATTATGGTAAAATAATGATTAGAAAACTCGAACAATTTTTGCTGTTAGATGTGCAAGGCTCTGTTAATTAAACATTAAGGGGGGCTACTATGGAACCTTTTCAAAAAGGACATTTATCTTATCACGTGATTAAGTCTTGGGAAGAAAAATTCCCCAATTTGACTGCAGGAATAACAACTCGTCATGGTGGGACAAGCAGTGAGCCATATGATACATTAAATATGGGCTTACATGTTCACGATGATGGGAATGCTGTAGTCGATAATAGACAGCGATTGGCTGGATTGATTCAGTTTCCACTTGAGGCTTGGGTTTTAGGTGAACAAGTTCATGGTACGAAAATTATGAAAGTAGAAGAAGAAAGTCCTTTCATTGGTGCCGGGACGACACCTGAACAACCAGCAATTGCTGGAATTGATGGATTGATTACAAAAAATAAAGACATTCTCTTGGCTGCCTTTTTTGCTGATTGTGTTCCGTTATATTTTTACGATCCGAAGACGGGTTGGTTTGGAATCGCTCATGCGGGTTGGAAAGGAACTGTCGGTGGCATTGCTGGTGAGATGGTCAAAAAATTAATTTGTGAAGGCGTATCTGCAAAAGATCTCTATGTTGCCATTGGTCCATCGATTGGCGCTAACAACTATCAAGTCAATCAACAAGTCATTGATCAAATTCCAAAGTGCTTTCAAGCTGCAGTTTGTGTTAAACTGGACTTAGAGAGTGATCAATATTTATTAGATCTTAAAAAACTAAATCAACTCATGTTTATTGATCAGGCTGTTGATCAAGAGAAAATCATTGTTTCAAAACAATGTACATACGAACAACCACACTTTTATTCTCACCGACGTGATCAAGGTCAAACTGGGAGAATGCTTGGATTCATTGGTTGTCGTTGATTAAAACTATATAAGGGGGAGCAGCGTGTCGATAGAAACAAATATAGAAGTACTTAATGAGGAAATTAATCAAATTTGTCAGCGTGTTGGTCGATCAAAAGACGAAATAACACTGATTGCTGTGACAAAATATGTTACAATAGAACGAACGAAAGAAGTTATTGAGGCGGGATTGACTGATCTTGCAGAAAACCGCTTAGAAGGAATGTTGGAAAAGCTAACAATCGAACCCGATCAAGCAGTTAACTGGCACTTTATCGGTAATCTTCAGTCGAGAAAAGTAAAAGATTTGATTAATCAAATCGATTATTTTCACGCCTTAGATCGTTTATCGATCGCAAAAGAAATTAATAAACGAGCAAATCAAAAGATTGCTTGTTTCGTACAAGTTAATTTTACTGGTGAAACAACAAAAAACGGTATCGAACCAGCAAAAATACTTGAATTTGTTGAAGCTTTACGTGCTTATGAAAAAGTAGAAGTTGTCGGATTAATGACAATGGCACCGCATACGGATGATCAAATGCTAATTCGCCAAGTTTTTCAAGAATTACGCAAACTTCGTGACCAAGTCGCCGCTAAGCAATGGGCACACGCACCATGTCAAGGATTATCAATGGGAATGAGTAACGATTATCAGATCGCTATTGAAGAAGGTGCGACACACTTACGAATTGGGTCTCGGATCGTCAATGAAGAAGGGTAAAGGTGATAAACATGAGTATTAAGAATAAATTTCGAACATTATTTTCAGTCGAAGATGAAGAGTATTATGAAGAATATCAACCTAATGAAGCTGAGGAACAGTTGACCCGCAGTGAAAAACACGAGAAACAAGATAAGAAAAATATTGTCAGTTTGAAATCAGTTCAGTCGCAAATTAAAGTGGTTCTTTCAGAACCAAGATCATATGACGAAACGCAAGACATTGCTGATCACATCGTAAATCGTCGCTCTGTCGTTATTAATCTACAACGAGTAGATTATGAACAAGCGAAACGGATTGTCGATTTTCTTAGTGGTACTGTCTATGCCGTTTCAGGTGATATGCAAAAACTAGGTCCACACACATTTTTATGTACACCAGATAATGTCGAAGTTACGGGGAGTATTACTCAAATGGTTGAAGATGAAGAGTGGAGTTAAGGGTGGTAAATAGATGCATTCTTTAGAAATATTCGTTTTAAATTTAGTTAATCTATATCAAATTGTCGTTATTATTTATATTTTAATGTCTTGGTTTCCTGGCTCACGCGAGTCATCAATTGGTCAATTCCTTACTAGTATTGTTGAACCATACTTGGAACCGTTCAGAAAAGTCATTCCTCCAATTGGTATGATTGATATATCAGGAATCGTAGCACTGATCATGCTACAGCTTGCAGCTAGAGGTGTCCATGTCTTATTTGGTTTCTTTGGGTAAGTCTAGATAAATGAGTATATATCAGCATTTTCGTAAGGAAGAGGCTTCATTTATTGATCAAGTATTAAATTGGAAAGACCAAGTAGAACAACAATATATCACAAAATATAGTGACTTTTTAGATCCGCGTGAACAATACATTTTCGAAAATATTATTGGTCAAGATGAACAATACAACCTAGCATTTTTTGGGGGAGTTGAAAATGCAGAACGTAAGCAGGCTATTCTCGCTCCATTTTATGAATCACTAGAGAAGGAAAGTTTTCCAATCACAGTTTTAACTGCTAATTTTCCAGTTAAATTTGTCACGATTGAACATCGAGATGTATTAGGGGCTTTTATATCATTAGGTCTGTTAAGGAAAAAGTTGGGCGATGTTTCTATTGATCTAGAAACAGGTACGATACAACTGATCGTCAGTTCTGACATTAGTGATTTTATCATTGCACAATTCAATTCGATTAAGAATGCGAATGTCCAGTTTAAGCCTGTTCTTTTAACGGAAGCAATTGAGAGTAAGGATGAGTGGATCAATCAAGAAACAACTGTTAGTTCCCTTCGCCTAGATGTTGTACTTAAACATTTTTATCGTTTTTCTAGATCACAAGCAGCAGAGGCGATAAAAAAGGGTTTTGTTAAAGTTAATTTCAAAACAGTTGAAGATCCATCGTTTCTAGTTGAAGCTGGTGACATGCTATCTTGTCGTGGAAAAGGAAGAAGTCGTTTAAACCATATTATTACTCAAACTAAGAAGCAAAAGTGGCGTGTTGAGTTTTCCAGGTTAAAAAATTAAAATATTGTTTCATTTGCAGGAAGTTTGACTAGTTATGTCGAATAAAGCTAATAGAACTATTACGATTGAGGAGGTGGCCGTTGTGCCATTGACACCATTAGACATTCATAATAAAGAGTTTACTAGAGGGCTAAGAGGTTATGATCAAGACGAAGTAAATGATTTTTTAGATCAAATCATTAAGGATTTTGAAATTGTTATTCGTGAAAAGAAAGAACTTGAACGTCAGAAAGATGATTTGAGTGAAAAGTTAAACCATTTTACGAATATTGAAGAAACTTTGAATAAGTCTATTCTAATCGCTCAACAAACTGCAGAAGAACTTAAAGGTAACGCAGTGAAAGAGTCACAATTAATTGTTCGTGAAGCAGAGAAAAATGCCGATCGGATTATTAATGAGTCATTAGAAAAAGCACGTCGAATTGAGATTGAAGTTGAAGAGTTGAAGAAGCAAGGCAAGGTATTCCGTACGCGCTTGAAAATGCTTATTGAAGCTCAACTAGAATTAGTCGAGAGTAATGACTGGGATCATTTGTTACAAAATAATGATAATGATGATAACAAAACTGAAGATGACGAATAAGGTCAAGTAAAAAAGCTTGACGAATTTGTTATCATTACATATAATTCATTAACAGAGATGATATTTAGAATGAATTGATAAATAAAAGCGATGCGAGAAAGAGTAGGCTATTTTTTCTTTTTGTAGCGAACTAGGAATTGGTGAGAGCCTAGTAAAAGAAGATAGCTGAAAATCATTCTCAAGCTTCCTAATTGAACGCTTCTGTCAGTAAATTAGGACGGTGACATTCCGTTATGATGATTTTAAGTGAGTTGTATTTTTGTAAATATAACTAACTAGGGTGGTAACGCGAGTTCTCTCGTCCCTTTTGGGATGAGAGGACTTTTTTTATTGGTGA
>CAZONN010000137.1:0-4238 GCA_964581235.1 uncultured Amphibacillus sp. | reverse complement strand
AAATTTTTCAGTATCTGATTTTAGGGTTTGCGCAAGGTTTTACTGAACCGATCCCTGTTTCATCAAGTGGTCACCTTGTGATGCTACAAACGATTTTTGGCATTAAAGTAGAAGACCTCTCGCTTGAAATATTTTTACACTTTGCATCGCTAATAGCAATCATCATTATTTACTGGGATGATATTGTTCGCTTAGCAACGAATGGATACAAATATTTAGTTAACAAAGATCAGGAAGCAAAAGATGATTTTAACTTTATTCTTTATTTAATCGTCGCAACAATTCCAGCTGGTGTACTTGGCCTACTGTTTGAAGACCAAATTGGAGAAATTTTTAGTACTGCCAAGATGGTTGGTATTTCGTTAATTATTACCGGGATTGCACTTTGGGTCATTCGTAATTTACGCGGACGCAAAAATGATGGTGAATTAACGTTCAAAGACGCCATTATTGTTGGACTTGCTCAAGGAGTTGCCCTTATTCCAGGCATTAGCCGCTCTGGTGCGACATTAGTTGCTGCCATGTTACTCGGGATGAAGCAAAAAACAGCCCTCCGCTTTTCTTTCTTGCTGTTTATCCCGGTCAGTCTAGGAACAACAATATTATCACTTGATAGCTTTTTATCTGAACAATTTCTCTCACAGTGGCCACTATATTTAATTGCCTTTATTACAGCCGGAGTTGCAACATTCTTTTCACTACGCTGGTTTATGAATATTATGGCTCGTGGGAATTTAATTTATTTCTCAATTTACTGTTTTGTTATCGGAACTCTTGCCTTTTTAATTCTTTAATCATGATCATTTAATTATAGGAGTTTTTACAAGTGAGACAATTAACTGAAATCAATCAGCTACCATTAAAATTACTCGAATACATGGCCGAAGCAGATTATTATTTACCAATTTACAAAAACACCTTCCTGTTTCGACAAGGGGAACCTGTCAAAGAGCTCTATGTGATTGTTTCAGGGCAAGTTGTGATTGGAAAAACATCATCTGAGGGTCGTGAATTAACCTTGAGATTTTGTGGTCCGAATGATTTAATCGGTGAATTTATCATTGATGATCTTCCGATTAATTACTTAGTTGATGGAAAAGTTACTGCCACTGGTGAAGTCGCTGTTTTTGACCAAAAAAAATTACTTGCCCAATTGCAACATCAACCAGAAGCGATGATGGAGTTTTTAAAATTTGCTAGTTTACAACATCGCAAAGATCAAATGAGGTTTCGAGATCTCCTACTATACGGCAAAAAAGGCGCGCTCTATTCAACCTTAATTCGCTTAGTTAATAGTTATGGTCGAGCGGTTGATGATGGTACTTTAATTGATATCCAATTAACGAATCAAGAAATTGCAAATTTCTGTGCGACTTCACGCGAATCAATTAATCGAATGTTAAGTGAATTGAAAAAACAACAAGTGATTCGAATTGATCAAGGAAAGATTACTGTCCTACAACTTGATGTAATAAAAAAAGAAATCAATTGTGAAAATTGTCCTGTTTCATTATGTACAATCAATTAATTTTATTCAAAAATAAATCCGGATGAGCATCATTCAAGCTCATCCGGATTCTTGATTTATCAATCCGGTATACCTAAAGCAATTTTTGCATAGCGTGACATTTTATCCTTCGTCCACGGCGGTGACCAAACAATGTCTACCCTAGTATCTTTAACTTCAGGGAGCTCTGATAGCGCACCTTTAACGTCCGCTTCAATATGACCTGCTAATGGGCACCCCATTGCTGTTAATGTCATCGTTACAATAGCTGTACCGTTGTCATCTAGCTCAACATCATAAATAAGACCTAAATTAACTATATCAATTCCAAGCTCCGGGTCAATCACATCTTCCAAAGCTCCGATTAAATTTTCTTTTAATCCTTCATCCATTTTATTCACTCCCTTTTCTAAACATACCTTATTATAAACTATTATAAACAAGATGGTGTAAAAAATAAAGGGATGAAGACTATCCCGTCATTTTTAGTTAACGTCGTTGTTTAATTGGGCGATTCATTTTTGTAATCCAATCAACTAAAGCGAGTCTCGCTTGGCGACTGACCTTATGGCCCGTATTTTTTTCACTAACAAATGTAATTGTTTCAGCATCTGCTTGTTCTTGTTTTAATTGTTCATAAAAATCTGTTGCATGTTGGAATGGCACAACTTGATCCTTTTCTCCATGCCAAATAAAGAGTGGGCGATTTTGCAACTGATCTAGATTTAATGACAAATCATATTGTTTAAGTTGATTTAATAACTCGGCAATTTCTTCTTCAGTAAGAGGAAGCTCAACACCACTCGCTTCTGCTTGCTGAATAACCGACTCTGCAAATCGATGAAATAAAGCTGTTCCCATCATAATGCCCGCCCGGGATATCCATGGATAATTCGTCAATGCTGCTGCGGTTGTAATCCCACCCATACTTGTCCCCGCTAACGTGAACGAGCCATTTTTTATTAAACGATCTTGATTAAGTTTTTCATAAATAATCGCTAATTCTGCGATACTTTTTTGAATCATGTCGAAAAAGTGTAACTCAAGGTTTTCGATATCTGATTGCTCACGTTCACCATGTAGATGGGCATCAGGTAAGATCACTCGAAAACCTCGTTCGGCTAGTAGGTAACCAATTGAGAGGTTATCTTCTTTTGCACCAGTTATTCCGTGTAAATACGTCATTGTAGGTAATGGTTTGCCTGCGAATTCAGTTTTTTCACAAATGAGTAAAGGGACGCCTTCCCAAATCTCACGATTGATCTGAATCAATGTCATCATCCTATCTATTGTTTTTATCTTTAGCTCTAGTTTAAGGATAACGTAATTACCTTTAAATTGCAAAATGATCTCCTTACTAGTAACCTAGCGAGCTTTGCTTTACATGATCGGGAAACTTCTTTAATATAGATTATTAAAGATAGGGGGATGTAGATGAAAATGAAACGGCACTTAATCGCGCTAGATTTAGATGGAACGTTACTGACAGATGCCAAAATAATTACGGAACGATCGAAGCACGTCATTAAAAAAGCTCGAGAAGCGGGTCATATTGTAGTAATAGCAACTGGTAGACCGCATCGAGCAAGTTTAACTTATTATGAGGAACTTGATCTTGATACACCAATGATCAATTTTAACGGCGCTTATTTGCATCATCCGATCGATAAAAAGTGGGATGCATTACATAGTCCACTTTCTCTGCGGACAGCTCTTGCTGTAATCGAGACTTGCTATCAACTTGGTGTACACAATATCATGGCTGAAGTGCTTGGAGATATTTATATTGATCGTTATGATGAAGAATTTATGAATATTTTTCATATCAATCGAGTAGATAATCCGATTCGGGTTGGTAATCTTAAAAATCAATTGGATTACGATCCAACATCATTAATTATTCACCCACGTGAGAATCAAGTTGAGAAATTACGTGAATGTCTAAATCGAGACCACGCGTCAGTCATCGAACATAGGCATTGGGGTGCACCGTGGAACATGATTGAAATTGTACGTAAAGGGATGAATAAAGGGGTTGCTGTTGATCGACTCGCTAAATATTATCATGTTGAGCCAGAAAACGTCATTGCATTTGGTGATGAAGATAATGATTTAGAAATGATCGACTACGCTGGGATCGGCGTGGCAATGGAAAATGCGGCTAGTCATTTAAAAAAAATTGCCAAACATATCACTGCAACGAATCAAGCGGATGGTGTCGCTGTTTTCCTTGAGAATTACCTCCAGTTAAATTAGCCAAACGACTTTGTTTAATTCAATTACTTTATTTGAAGCGGTTGATTTGCTAAACTTAATAATGACAATTGTTTTAGGAGGATAAATCATGGCTGTAATTACTGAAGCTACACCAAATCCAAATGCAATGAAGTTCGTCGCTGATCAGCAAATTTTCCCTGGTGACGATAGTATTAATGTCAAACTCGGTGAAACGAGTGACTTTTCTGTTTTAAATGAATTAATCGAACTTGAAGAGGTTGATAATGTGTTTGGTTATCAATTTTTCATCACGGTTAATAAAAAAGATACAGTATCTTGGGAAACACTTATTCCTAAAGTAGAAGCAGTGATGGCTGCACATGGTTACCGATAAAAAAGCAAGAGGCTCCCAACAGTGGAAGCCTCTATTTTTTATTAATTTGTATCTTTTCTGAAAAAGCCAAAGATGCCTGCTGTTTCAACGACGTTAGTGAAGGCATTTGGATCGACTTCG
>CAZONN010000136.1:0-4242 GCA_964581235.1 uncultured Amphibacillus sp. | reverse complement strand
CAAACGAATTATGGGACACTCTATAAAAGACATTACCGACGGCGTGTATACACATAAGGATTTAGATCAATTGATAAAAGCTATCGATTTAATTTAGTATATTACTTGTGTATTACAACATTTTAAAAGTGTTTATAACGGTTTAAAAAAAAGAAAGGAAAGCCCGTCCTATCAATAATGACAAGCTTTATTTTTTTGTGCTTTCTTAACAGACTTTAAAAAAGCGTAAAAGAGTGATTGCTCCTTTACGCTAATTTTTTTGATTAAAAAGTGAACGGTTGGCCCGCTTCAACATCGCCAGATAAAATATATATCCCTTTTTCCTCAGACGTGGTTGGTAACCCCAATTCCTTTTTGGAACAAATCATACCAAATGAATCAACATCACGTAATTTGGCTGCTTTAATTTCCAAACCACTTGGCATAATTGCTCCAACTTTAGCGACAACGACATGCTGACCAGCATCAACGTTGGCTGCACCACAAACAATTTGAACCGTCTCGTCACCTAAGTCAACTTGACAAACACTTAATTTATCAGCATTTTGATGTTTTTCTTTTGACTTCACGTAACCAACAACAAATTTAGGTGATAAATCGACATCTAATTGATTCGGTGCATTATTTTTAGTGAAAATTTGATTGATTTCAGTTTGTAACTCTTCAGTTAATTCGTGCTTACCATTTGATAATTCAATATACGTTGAGCTATTAAAGATATTATAGCCATTGATTTGATTTGACTCCGTATCATAAATCTCAACAACATCGCCAAACTTGCGGAAATCAGTTGTTTCTCGATTGCCTTGCTTCAATGGAATAAGAAGTACATCACCAATTCCAACTGAATTATAATATATTGCCATTCTACTCATCCTTTTTCTTGTTTTTTTGATCGATTGGTTTTTTCTTCGCTAAAATAAAAATCGGTTCGAGCTTTTTATTTTCAAAAAGAAAAGAAAGTGCGGTAATTGGCACACGACCTTCAGCGAAATATTGCATCGCCATTTGCGCTAAAATATCGTAGCCCATGTCATTTTGCACGTCAGCAATGATTAATGTGTCTTGATGTGGAACGGCTAGTGCAAGCACGCCTTTAGCCTGTTCATTCATGTCCACTAACCAAGCCTCATTCAAAATTCGACTTGCATCATAACCATCATTTGCCGTGATAAAATAAAAATCATTATTTGCCACTGTATCTTTTTTAAGCTCAATCGGCAGTGATTTCAAATTGAATATCGCAATTTCTTTCAAATGAATCTCTGTCCAGTTAGCATCATCTAGCAACTCTTGATCAATTAGTTGATACGTTTGACCAAAATCAAGTGCATAGTAAATTCGCGTTTCAGCCGTGTGTTCATGGTGAATTAACTTTTTTCCTGCCTTAGATTCAATTGGAAATGAGGTGCTGCGTATGACGGGAAAGATTTTTTTCTCATTGCCAACTAGTTTGGCTTGTTGTTCAATCATCTGTAGCGACATTTTAACATGGGAAACAATTTCTTCAATCGCACGTTCCCCATTTTGTTCATATTTAGCAACAATATTAGGCAAGGTAATGTTGACACCTTTACCTGTATCTTTCCATTCCACTCGATATTGATCTTGATCACGTTTAAATGATGTTCGCCAATCTGATCCGGAAAACATCTGGTCAAGTTTCTTTTTTAATTGAATCGTTGTTAAAGCCATTGTTATTCCCCCTTCCGAGGTCCGATAATCCCACAATACATTGTAACATGACTTTAAAAGAGATGAAAATAAAAGCACCATTAGGTACTTTTATCTTCATCTTCTATATTTATTTTATGCTGCACTTACCTTTGCCAAAAATGCTTCAATTTCTGCACGTGTTTTTCGATCTTTACTGACAAAACGAGCAACTTCTTTTCCTTGATCAAATGCTATAAAGCTTGGAATCCCAAAAATATCATACTTGATACAAAGATCAATAAATTGATCACGATCAACAAGGATAAAGGTAATCTCACTAAATGTTTCAACTAACTCAGGTAAAATAGGTTCGATTACCCGACAATCTGGACACCAATCAGCTGAAAAAAGAAAAACTGTTTTCCCTTGCTCCAACTGCTGATAAAATTGTGCTTCTGTCTGTAAATTTTCCACTCCAACATTCCCCCTAGCTTTTATTCGTACACAAGCTCTAGGTCGCCATATTTGATCCAGCCTTTTTTACGCATCCACTCAGAGACAAATAAACTAACAATCGCAGGACCAATAATATGAACGAGTAAAACTTGTAGAAAAACCGGGAAAGTAAAGCCCATTGTTTGAAAGGCCATCACTTGACCAACAAACCCTGACGTACCCATACCAGCGCCTGATGAGTTGTTCATCATTTCAAGCCAAACGGTTCCAATCGGTGCCATTATGATTGATGCAACGGTCGGTGGAATCATAATCAAAGGCCGTCTTAAAATATTCGCTACCTGGAGCATTGACGTGCCAATTCCTTGCGCTAACAATCCACCAACACCATTTTCACGATAACTGCTAACAGCGAATCCAACCATCTGCGCCGAGCAACCAATGACAGCTGCGCCAGCCGCCAAGCCATCAAGTGATAGCATGATTGCAATTGCGACACTTGAAATAGGTGCGGTTAACGCCCAACCCATTAATACGGCAACAATAATGCCCATCACAAATGGTTGTTGAGTCGTTGACCAGTTAATCACTTCACCAAGTCCAGTCATAAAAGCATCAATTGGAGGGCCAATAAATTTCCCTACCATATATCCTACCATAATCGTAACTAGGGGTGTTAAGATTATGTCTATCCTTGTTTCTTTTGAGATTGCTTTTCCAAATTCCGTCGCAAATAGAACACTAACATAGGCTCCAACTGGCCCTCCTAAGCTATAACCAAACGCACCCGCAAACAGTGTTGAGAACAAAACAAGTGGTGGCGCTTTTAAACTATAAGCAACAGCAATTCCGATTGCCCCACCAACAACTTTGCCATCCATCGCAAAGGTGCCCATTTCTATTAAAAATTCACCCAATATTGAGTCGCCTACAATGTTGACCAGTTGCTCTCCCAGTGTATTAATAATCAGTCCAATAATCAGAGATGAAAACAACCCTAGTGCCATGTAGCTTAAGGCATTAATAAAGTACGCATGTGCCGATAATTCGATATTTTTTCTTTGTAAAAATTCGTTCATCGTTGACTCCCCCTTTTCAATTCTTATCTATTTTACACTAAGATTATACACCTGACAAGACAGTTGTTTGTTAAAAATAAACCCCAGCTCAGCTGAGGTTTTATCATCAAAATTCGTTATTCTTTTATTTCAATTGAGTTAATCATATCAACCATTTCGTTAAAGGTATCTTCTAACTCTTTAAGTGCGACGTGCGTAGTAAGACGTAGCCCACCGACTCCAACTTGGAGTTCAAAATCTTCTTCTACTTTACTTACTTTAACATAAATCAAACGCTCTGTGTCTTGATAGCTTTCTAACAACAGATAATTGCCTCGTCTTTTTTCAGCTAAATAAAAAGCATCACTCAAAGGTGGTTCCAAACGATTGTAGAATAAAATATATGTTTGATTTTGATCATTAAAAATCACATTTCCATCTGATTCTTCAATAATCTCAATATTCTCAGGAAAATATATATTGAAATGGTCAAACTCCGTATTAGGCTCTGGACTTTGACGATTAAAAGACGTTTGAATTGTTTCACTAATATTTTCAATGACTTCCTCTTCAGATAATCCGCATCCACTAACAACTAAAATCATTAAACCTGTTATTAATAGAAAAATTATTCTTTTACCCATAGCTGGCTCCTTTCATTTAAGTATATTCACACTCATCATACTATAAAAAGTCTAAATAACAAGCAAATGAAAGCATTTTTCACACTTTCTCCACATTATTAAAACTTTCTATTCACTAAAGTATATTGACCTTTTAGTTGTTTGACGACATGTTCAAACATAGCACTTCTACTTAATTCATTATTTGTTAAAATTCCAATTGTCCCTTCGTCGTGACGCACATTCTCTTTCTGTGCATATTGATCAATAATATCTCCAAGTTCTTGACCTGCCAGTAGTGCGTCTACGATTGAATCAGGTAATGGTATTCTTGCACCACTAGCAATATACACTTGACCAGCTTGATCAACTAATGCACCCCAATTACAGAGTAGCAATTGATTATTTAATTCCATCACGCCACCCTCAAGACCAATTCCGATCACACC
>CAZONN010000135.1:0-4268 GCA_964581235.1 uncultured Amphibacillus sp. | reverse complement strand
CACACTTAAAATGCACAAAAACACAAATATTTATTGTAAAACAATAAATATTGTTTTATAATCAATATGAAAATAAATAAGCGAGGTGTCATTTTGATGAAGCAAGTGTCTACAATGTTTTTGAAAGTTGTTGTCGTTTCAATGGGGATTCCGGTTCTTGGTTTGTGTATTTATCTCTTACCGAAAATAGCGGATGTTGCGTTTAGCCATGTAGCGGACGGCGATACATTAGGCTATCTTATACTGACAATCCTAATTGTGATGGCGATAACTGCGATACCATTTTATCTCGGTTTGTATCAAACGGTCAAATTATTATCTTATATTGAAAAAGATCAAGCATTTTCTCAAATAACTGTAACAGCTTTAACGAAAATAAAAAACTATGCCAAGTTAATTAGTGCTTTATACGTTGTCATCCTGCCAATGGTTTATTTTGTCGCTGAATGGGATGATGCACCTGGTCTAATCTTAATTGATTTTGTCGTGATTGGTGCTTCATTTGCTTTGGCGGTCTTTGCATCAGTGCTCCAAAGGCTGTTGCAAACAGCGATCGACTATAAAGAAGAAAACGATTTAACGGTCTGAGGTGAAATAAATGGCGATTATCGTAAATATTGATGTGATGTTAGCAAAGAGAAAAATGAGTGTGACTGAACTATCGGAACGGGTTGGGATTACGATGTCGAATATATCAATTTTGAAAAATGGCAAAGCAAAGGCGATTCGATTTTCGACATTAGATGAAATATGTAAGGCATTAGATTGTCAACCAGGCGACATCTTAGAACATCAAAGTGATGAAGAAATATAATTAAGGAGTAAGTGAAAATCAAATGAAAACAGAAAGAGGAGTGGAACAATGGTATTTAAAATTCCTTTTATAAATTTAAAACAACCAAAAACAATCCCGGAATATTCAGGTGAAAATACACCGGAGCATATTGCAATTATTATGGATGGCAACGGACGCTGGGCAAAAAATAAAGGCTTACTTCGAACGGCCGGTCATAAAGAAGGCTTATCAACACTTGTGAAAATTGTTAAGGCAGCCGTGAACTGTCAGGTGAAGATGTTAACCTTATACACCTTTTCCACAGAAAACTGGAAACGTCCAAAGGCTGAGGTAGAGTTTATTTTAAAACTGCCAAAACAACTACTTGACGTTTATTTACCTGATTTAATCGCAAACAATGTGCGCATCAATGTGATAGGTGATATGCACGATTTGCCCAAATACACACTCGATGCGATGCAATATGCGATCGATCGCACAGCACATAACACTGGTCTTGAATTGAATTTTGCGCTCAATTATGGGGGCAGAGATGAAATTTTAAAAGCGATTAAAGATATGTATGCCGATGTAAGAGATACTAAATTATCGATGGATGAAGTGAATGAACAAATCTTTTCAAAATATTTATATACGGCAAAAATGCCCGAGCCGGATTTATTGATTCGGACAGGTGGAGAGAAGCGCCTGAGTAATTTCCTACTCTGGCAATTAGCCTATACCGAGTTTTGGTTCACTGATGTCTTGTGGCCTGAGTTTTCAGAAGCAGATTTCTTATGTGCGATTGAGCAGTATAAACAACGGAATAGAAGATATGGTGGGTTATCGAATTGACATGAAAACACACATCGATAATAAGTAGAAAACAAAAAAAGAGGTTAAATTATGGATCAAACAAGATTTAATGCGTATAACTTAAATGATGATATTCTCAAGGCGCTAGAGGGATTAGCATACAACAGAGCGACAGAAGTCCAGGAAAAAGTGATTCCATTGGCGTTAGAGAACAAAGATCTCGTGGTAAAATCACAAACGGGAAGCGGGAAGACAGCAGCATTTGCGATTCCAATCTGTCAATCAATTGAGTGGATCGAGAATAAACCGCAAGCTTTAGTTTTGACGCCAACGCGGGAACTTGCCGTTCAAGTTAAAGATGACTTTATTAACATCGGTCGCTTTAAACGGATTAGTGCGATTGCTGTCTTTGGTAAACAATCGTTCGCGAACCAAAAAGCACAATTGAAACAAAAAACACATGTCGTTGTCGGTACCCCCGGCCGAGTACTCGATCATATTGAAAAAGGCACATTCCCACTTGATGAGATCAAGTACTTGGTCATCGATGAAGCGGATGAAATGCTTAATATGGGCTTTATCGAACAAGTCGAAGCGATTATTAAACAATTACCTAAAGACCGAGTGACGATGCTCTTTTCAGCAACACTCCCAGAAGAAGTGAAACAACTATCAAGCAACTATTTAAATCAACCAATTGACATTGAAATTGAGCCAACACCAACGACAGCGAATCAAATTGATCATGAACTAATTGAGGTGAAAGATGACGATAAATACGCACTCCTCCGTGATCTGACGATTGTTGAAAATCCGGATAGCTGTATTATTTTCTGCCGGACAATCGAACGAGTCAATACATTAACAGACCAACTCATTACAGCAGGCTACCCAGCAGATCAACTTCACGGCGATATGATCCAAGAAGACCGCCTTGACGTGATGCGCGACTTTAAACAAGGGAGATTCCGTTATTTAGTCGCAACCGATGTAGCCGCCCGTGGGATCGATATTGATAAGATCAGTCACATTATCAACTACGACCTACCACTCGAAAAGGAAAGCTACGTACACCGGACAGGAAGAACCGGGAGAGCCGGCGAGACAGGCAAAGCGATTACCTTTCTCACACCTCATGAAGAAAAGTTTTTACCAGAGCTTGAAGATTATCTTGGCTTTACAATTAAGCGAGTGACAGCTCCGTCTAAAACAGAAGTGACTAAGAATCAACAAGCTTTCGAGCAAAAAATTAATTTGAAACCGACGATCAGAAAAGAAAAAGCCGAAAAGCTGAACAAAAATATTATGAAGCTCTACTTTAATGGTGGTAAACGCAAAAAAATTCGTGCCGTTGACTTTGTTGGAACAATCGCGAAAATCGAAGGCGTTGAGGCAGATGATATTGGGATTATTACCATCCTTGATAACATGACATTTATTGAAATCTTAAATGGCAAAGGCCCACTCGTCCTAAAAGCAATGCGGAAGACGACAGTTAAAGGGAAGTTGTTGAAAGTTCACGAAGCACGCGAATAATAGTTAAACAACTATTTAAATAAAGAGGAGGAATGAAATAATGAATGAAAAATACAATCCGTTATTTGAGCCGTTCACATTTAAATCAGGCGTCACGATTGATAACCGGATCATGATGGCACCGATGACGACAAACTCGGCGTTTGAAAATGGCATGGTCACGACCGATGAACACAATTATTACCGACGACGTGCAACAGGCCTCGGCGCAGTCATTACCGCATGTGCGCAAGTGAGAGAAGACGGCAAATTTGCCGGCTCATTAAGTGCCGCCACTGACATGCACATTGAAAGCTTAAGAAAACTAGCAAACACAATCAAAAGCACCGGCACAAAAGCGATCCTACAGATTTTTCACGTCGGACGAATGGGGTCAGCCCGCGCGTTAAGAGGACTCCAACCGGTTAGTGCAAGCGCCGTTCCTGCCGAGCGACCAGGCGCAGAAACACCAAGAGCACTTGCTGACGAAGAAGTGCGTGAAATTATCCAAGCGTTTGGCGACGCAACGAGACGTGCAATTGAAGCGGGATTCGACGGCGTTGAAATTCACGGCGCCAACACATACTTAATCCAGCAATTTTTCTCACCACACTCAAACAGACGAGACGACCACTGGGGCGGGACATTAGAAAAACGAATGAACGCACCACTAGCAATCGTTGATAGCGTGAAAAAAGCAGTCAAACAACACGCTGACAAACCATTTATCGTCGGCTACCGACTCTCACCAGAAGAGATCGAAGAACCAGGCATCACACTTGATGACACTTTAGCGCTATTAACAGAACTAAAAGAAAAAGAACTTGACTATATTCACGTTTCGACCGGCCACTACATGCAAAGCTCAATCCGTAACCCGGAAGATAAAACACCAGTCCTGAAAACAATCATCGACACTGTCGGCCCAGACACACCAGTCATCGGCGTCGGCGCAATCATCACCCCAGACAACGCTATTGAAGCAATCAAAGAACTCAACCTACCACTCTTAGCAATTGGTAGAGAACTGATTGCCGAACCAGACTGGATCGAGAAAGTGAAAACAGGCAAAGAAGACACAATCCGAACAGAAATCCGACCAGAGGATAAAGGCGACCTAGCCTTCCCAGATGCAATGTGGGAATATGTTCATAGCAACCCA
>CAZONN010000134.1:0-4289 GCA_964581235.1 uncultured Amphibacillus sp. | reverse complement strand
GGGTTACTAATTGGTTCAGTTCCAGCAGTTTGACCATCAACGATAATATCACCCGCTGAATAGTCAGTTGCTAAAGTCAATTGACGTGATACAGTGTCTGCGTTAACGAAGACAGCATAGATGTCACCATTACTATCAATTGCTTGATAACCAATTACTAAATCTTCAGTACCAATTTCAGGTGCATCGATCATTGAAACAAGTTGATCGATTTCTGCCATCGTTCCTTTACTAAATGCATCTGTTGAACGACGTAAAGCAATTAAACCTGTTGTATAGCTCTGTGTCCTTGTATTAATTGGATAAGCTTCTGCATCTGTCGCCATTGCCCAATCAAATTTATTGATTGCATCCGTTGAATCGTATGAATCATGGATGAAGTATGGATACTCAAATGGCGTGCCATTTTCATCTGTCATAAATGTTGATTTGTATGGTGCTTGTGCAGCTTGTGCAGCTGGTACTTCTCCAATATAATCTTCATCACGGAACTGTTTTGTTCGTCCAAATTCTTGTCCAGCATGGATAAACGGTGTTCCTTGTGCTGTTAGGACCATGAGATTTCCGAGTCGAATGCGCTCGTGAATTTCTTGGGCATGATCTTTTGGATCTTTTTTAATCGACTGTGCGATTACGTCATGTAACGTTAAGTTATCATGTGCAGCAATATAAGGTACCACATCACCTGGATCATCTGCTTTAAAATTATGTGGATTTGCTGTTAAGTTATCATAAATCTGTTGAATATTTCGTGCCCCACCTGTAAGAAAACGTGGTTGCCCTTCACTACCAAAGCCTGATTTCAATTCATTTCGGAACTCATCTGAGAATGAACCGACAGCTTGTGTGTCTTGCATCCAATGTTGATCTGCTGGTTGGACATTTGGATAATTTTCATCACCCGCATAAGTAACCCAACCTTCACCGATCATTAAGATATTCGGATTGATTGCTTTTGCTTCGTCAAAAGCGATTTGAATCGTTTCTGCATCATGGTCACCCATCATATCAAACCGGAAACCATCTACATTGTATTCTTCTACCCAATACGTGATCGAGTCGACTAAAATACGTCGTGCCATCTCATGTGTTGTTCCTAAACGTCCACCACCGAATGCTTCGCGAGGTGTTCCATCAGCATCCATAAAGTGATAGTAGTTAGGCTCTAAGTCTTCAAATAAATGAACACGTGCAGTATGATTGTAAACAACATCTAAGATAATACCCATTCCGCGGTCATGAATCTCATCAATTAACAGCTTGAATTCTTCAATTCGTTTAGCTGGATCTTCAGGATTTTCTGAATACATCCCTGTTAATGAGAAGTAGCTTTGTGGGTCATAACCCCAGTTGTAGTTATTATCTATCGATGAATATTCAAGTAAACGTTCACTGTTATTGAATTCATCGGCAAAGAAATAGCTCATAACTGGTAACAATTGAATGTGGGTCACCCCAAGCGATTCAATATAATCTAATTTTTCAGCAAAGGCACTGAATGTACCAAATTGACTGTCCAACTTGCCTTCTAAGGAAGGATCTGACGTAAAGTCACGAACATGTACTTCATAAATGATCGCATCTTCGCGTTTTTCATAACCATCAATGTTAGCAAAGTCTAACTCTGGTCCAATTGTACTTGGATCAACAATCGCTGCTTTTCCAACATAATTATCTGGGTTACTATTATCCCAAGCTGCCATTGAACGAGCGTATGGGTCTAGTGCAAGCACAGTTTCTCCCTCACGTTCAATTGCAAAGTGATAGTAATAGCCTGTTAAATCGGTAATATCAGTATTTGATTCATCTAATTCGATTGACCAAACACCACGATCACCCAATGTCATTGCTAATTGATCATCTACAATTTTCGTTTGGTCATTTTTATCGTATAAAACGACATTGACCGCATCTGCGCTTGGTGACCATAACTTCAACTCTGCCGAACCATCAGCACGTAAATTCAAGCCTAGGTCTCCATCGTAAGCGTACAGTTCATCCTTCAAACGCCAGCCTACACGCGCTGTTACTTCTCGTCCATCGTATTTGATTTCAAGCGGTGCACGTTCGATTAATTTACCGTCTACTACTGTAATAGTTACAGAGTTGTTATCAGGATTAATTTTAACAGTAAATTGATCGATTGATTCACCATTCGAATCTACAATTTCAAGACCTTCGAGTAATGCTTCTTCCGTTAAATCGTCTACACCACTAAAGACCAATTCAATTGTTGAATCTGTTAATACTTCAGCATTTCTTAAACCATCAACACTTGCAAAGTAAGGATTCGTATAGACATTCGGATCGTCATCACGAACAAATATTTGTGTATGTTGATCTAATTCGTCAAATGACATATCACTTGTTTGCTCACCTGTTTCTTTATTCAATAGTAAAAATCCAATTTCTCCAGCATTTTCTGCAAGAGGAAGGTCATAAAAACTACCATACGATCCTACTTCAAATGAATGGGCACCATTTGGCCAGTCATCGGTTGCTTCTACAACATCTCCCCATGTCCATAAGCCCCAACCGTCGTAATTACCGTCTTCACGAACATAGTTGACTCGAATTGAGTTTTCAATGTCAAGTGGCTGATAAGGGTAAATCTTATGATCAACTGTGACCCACGCTTCATTCATTTCTTTACTTAATAAAGTAACATCAAAGTCATCTGTCTGTGTCCCTTGGGTCATTGTATTAATTAAGAAGCCAAAATCTGCTCCAGGTTCAGTTAATTCGAACTCGATATAGTGACCAAAATCAGTTTTAACTGCATCGGAGAAATTCATCGCTCCATTTGGCCAGTTATCTGATGGATCAGCAACACCCCATAACCATAGACCAAGTTCATCAAGACTACTTACATTTAATTGTTCAAATAAACTTGTTTCTATATCTTCGAAGTGAAGTCGGAAATAACCTTCAGCAACTTCATCACTATTTTCTGCTTCTTCAGGTGAAATATTACCATTTTCAACAGAAAGTAAGAGCGTTCCACCATCTGCTAAGCTTGGAGCTATTAAAGTAACAACAAATTCCCCATCTTCATTTTCTGTAGCTGTATATGTTTGATCAGAGTAGTGATCAGTTACAATAACATCCTCGTCTGAAACAGCTAATGTAATTGCTTGCGCTTCTTCAGCAACGTTAAATCCTAAATAGACCGATTCACCTTGATGAGCACGCTCAACTACTAACCACTGATTGCTATTCGAACCTGCAACAGTTGACCTAGTTCCACGTGATAACAGTTCAGAATAGTCATTACGGAATTCAAGAACTGTTTGATAATGATCAAGAATATCATTATCCTCAACGATATCCCAACCAAAATCATAGCGGTTATCGTATTCCGGCCAGTTATTGGCACCTGATTGACCAAGCTCTTCGCCATAATAAATAACTGGTTGCCCTTTTGCAGTGATCTGTAATGAAGCTGCTAACTTAAGTTTACCTTCATCTCCCTCAACTGCATGAGTAAGGAATCCATCTTCATCATGACTGCCTAAGAATTGACCTAATGTTGCATCACTTGAAATCATTCCGTTTCGTGTGATTAAGTCGTTATTAGCTTGTACAATGTTACCATTAACAAAATTACGTGCGTATCCTTTAAAACCAAAATCAAGGACACTATCCATTTGTCCAGCGTTTAAGTAACGCATATACGCATAATTACCTTCCCATGCTTCACCAATTAATTTAAACGTTGGATCAATTTCAACGAGTTCATTTTTAAAATGTTGCCATGTGACTTGATCAACGTGCTTAACTGTGTCAACACGATAGCTTGCGATTGCGTTGCCATTTGGTGTCGTTGACTTTTCAGCCCAAGCTGTTTGCCAATCAACAATTTGTTCACGAACTGCCTGTTCCTCTGTTTTAAAATCAGGTAAGCCACCAAGCTCCATTTTCTCATCGCCAGAACCGCCTTCTTCACGGATCATCCCTTCAAAACGGGTACGATCTTCATTTGTCGGATAACCAGCTGGTGGAGCTTCTAACCCTTCATGAGATTTCAGGCCATATCCTGCATGATTGAGTACAACATCAACCATAATATCAATATTACGATCAGCTGCTACATCAATTAATTCATGAAATTCTTCAAGTGTTCCTAAATGTGGATTCAACGTTTCAAAGTCTTTCGCCCAATAACCATGATAACCATAATAAGTGCCATCTTCTGAATCATGACTAGCATCATAGCCCACATTCTCAACAATTGGTGTAATCCAAATTGTATTAACACCTAATTCAGCTAAATAATCGATATTTTCAGT
>CAZONN010000133.1:0-4320 GCA_964581235.1 uncultured Amphibacillus sp. | reverse complement strand
CATTTTACTCTTACGAGCCTTTTCTTTTGCCTCTACACTTTCAACAACATACTTATCTCCTAAAGCTTTAAGAACAACATCAACTTCTTCGCGATTATGAAGTTCAATATCGTCTTCCTTATATTTAAATAAAGTAGCCTCATACTCTGGAAACTTTGCAGTAATAGTCCAATACTCTTCTGGTTGAAATGCATTAATTTCATTTTCTCGATCAATGATCATTTTTACTGCAACCGATTGAACTCGACCAGCACTTAAGCCTTTCTTTACTTTCTTCCATAATAACGGACTAATGTTGTAGCCAACTAAACGATCTAATATACGACGTCCTTGTTGTGCATCAACTAAATCCATATTGATTGGTCTTGGTGATTTGAAAGAGTCTTTAACTGCTTCTTTGGTTATCTCATTAAATACAACCCGACATTCAGAGCTTGGATCAACATTTAAATTATGAGCTAAATGCCAAGCAATAGCTTCCCCTTCGCGATCCGGGTCAGCCGCTAAATAGATTCTTTTAGCTTTTTTGGCTGCAGTTCTTAATTCTTTTAAGACAGGACCTTTACCTCTAATTGTTATATAATTTGGACGATAATTGTCTTCAAAATCTATTCCCATTTTACTTTTTGGTAAATCACGCACATGCCCCATTGACGCTTTAACTGTGTATTTCTTTCCTAGATAACGTTCAATTGTTTTGGCTTTTGCAGGTGACTCTACGATTACTAAATAATCTGACATGAACTTCCCTCCCAAGGGATCGACTATAATTTATGCGAAATGAATAAAATAAACTTTCACTATTATTAAATACTTTCTAGTGATTTGTCAAATTTTCTATGATTTCACAGATTGCTTTTTATTAGAATTAGTTGATTATTGTTCATAATTGTTGCCAATTCTGTTTTAATTCATCCCATTCTTGTAATATATCATAGGTACTTTGGACTAACTTTGCCCCGTTTTGAATTAAATAATGGCAACCTTTCGCTTGTTCGAGACTAATTGAATGAGGCACTGCCATCACTTCTCTACCTTGTTCTAACGCCTGGTCTGCTGTAATTAATGAACCACTTCTTTCTTGCGCCTCAACAACAAGCGTAGCAAAAGATAGACCACTAATAATACGATTACGTTCAGGAAAATGATAGCGTTCAGGTCTTAAATAAGGTGGATATTCCGAGATAACGAGATGTTTTTCTGTTAGACGTTGAAATAAATCGAGGTGTTCGGGCGGATATGGATGACTCAAACCTCCAGCTATTACAGCAATCGTTTTACCTTGATAATAGTCCGCTAATCGATGGGCATAACCATCGATTCCATTAGCCATCCCACTAACCAAAATCCAGTCTTGATCAACTAGTGGCTTTAACAGTTGATACATATGTTTTTTAGCATATTTCGATGGACGTCTTGTGCCAACAACAGCAAGAGCAGGTGAATGCATAAGATAATCTGATCGCCCCAAACCATATAATATAACTGGAGGATCCGGAATGTGTTTTAATAATGGTGGAAAATCATTATCCAGTATGGTCCAGATTTTAAAACGTTGAATCTTCTTTAAGATTGGGTGATTTGGGTCGAATTGTTGGATATAGACATGAAGGTGATCAGCTTTTTTGCTGGGAACTTGATAGAAATCAATCAATTCTTTCAGTGATGACCGATAAAGAATAGAACAATCAGGGTCGGTGAGGACAACTTTTTGTAGAAATGCTCTGGTGACAAGCTGTGATTGAGCAAGATAAATCAGACGTAGACGCGATAAATTCAAGTGATACACTCCTTTAATTAATTAGTAATGGATTCAAAGTACCTATTTATCAAATAAATCCTTGAACCCATTACTAATTTCTACATCCGAAGCATAAATTCCTTTATTTTTTTATTATTTCTTTTGATTTTGATCAATTTGATAAATATAAGCAAACACTTCTGCAACAGCTTGATAAAGCTCTTCAGGAATACGATCATTAATATTTAATTGAGACAATATTTCAACAAGACTTTTGTCTTCTTGAATCGGGATATTTGCTTCTTTTGCCCGTTTTAAAATTTCATCAGCAATATACCCTTGCCCTTTCGCTGTAACAACTGGTGCTTGGGCCTTTTTTTGATCATATTGGAGGGCAATCGCCTTATTTAACGTGTTATCCTTACTCATATTCTCACATCCCAACGACTAGGCTGAGAATTTGTTTCATTTTTCTCAGGCTTGATAACAAATGCTTCACGTTTATCGGTTAACGGCTTGTAGCTTGTTGTTGATAATTGATAATTAAATTTTTCTAAACCTTGCTTAAGTAACGGTTTAAATTGAGCTAGTTGTTCTGATAAGTCTTGATCATTATAAACCGTTAAGTTGACAACGCGATTTTGAACATTCATATCGATCATTGTTGTCTTTAGTTGGTCTAATTCAAGGTAAAATGCAATCCGACAATAGTCAGAGTCAATTTTTTTATTTTCATCCTTGCGACTGTAAAACTCGATCTCGATATCTTGCTCTTGTCCAAACAAACCGGGTATTGAGGTAGATAAATGTAGAAAACTAGCAGTCTCATTAATTAGATTGAGTTGTTGCCCCGTCAAGTGGTTTAACAGTTGCTCTGCCTCTCTCCCACTTGATGTCTGTTCAGCAAAGGACTGTAATATTAATTGTTTAAGTGATGCTGACTGTTCTGTAATTTGTTGATCATCTTGAAGTATTTGATGTTCAAAATCTAAACCTGCATTTAATAAGTAGTTTTTAATATGAATGATAAATTGATCTTTAATTGGAAACAAATCCTGATTTGTTTGATCCATTCCAGCTAACAACTTAAAGATCTGGCCATGATTTTCGAGTGGAAGTTGATGTTCAATTAATTTTGTTAGTGGATGAATAAATTCGGTCAAATTTGACTGATTCGGTTGTTCAATAAAGTGTTGTAATGCAACAGTTGCTTGCGCCGGTAGCTGTTGGATAACCTTATGGGCAACAGTTGTGTTTTTCAATAATGTTTGTAGTTGATCCATCGATCTAGGTGTAGCTATTTGTTGTTGATTTTGAATTTGTGTCAGCACTTTTTTAAATTGGAACAATTGTTTATCTGATAACGCCATCTGTGATTGCATCCGCTTAACAACAGTTTCAATCTTCAAATTGAGTTCTGCAGGTGCTTGAGTACTAGCACTTGTTGATTCAATCGTTGACTCAAGTTGCACAGGCAGGTCGCTATCATTCAATGGTATGTTAGCTTGTTCCAGTAATGCACTAAGCTCTAATATTTGTTGGTTTGTAAATGGTACGGGCTGTCCCGTAGTTGATTGATTATTAATAAAGAGCGCCAATATGTCTAACAATTGATTAGAGGTGGTGCTAGTCATTGGTTGTTGCTCGATTGCTTGGTAAAGCTCTGTCATTTGACTAACAATAGATTGATCCGCTCGAGCTGTTTTTACTGCATTTAATGTCATTTCCGAAATTGGTAATTGTCTTTTTAATAACTGAGTTAGTAATTCTTTTGTTTCTGCTGTTTGATTATTTTTCAAAATATCTAAAGCCTGCTTCAAATCCGCCTGTCTAATCGGGATCTCATTCGCTAACAACTCCTGGACAAATTGTCTATTTTCAGTTGTTGGACTTAGGTTTAAATTTGCTAAAACGATCTGAATTTGCTCAGTTAAAGTGACATTGGACGTTGATTGTGAAACGACATTAAGCTGTGGTAAATCACCTGTTGAAACCACCTCAAATAAATAGGAGTGATCGGCTATGATTGGAACCTCTAAGTTTGCCACTACTTGATTGTTGCCAAATTGAACAACAGCAACATTGTTCGGTAAAAGCTCTTTGATCTTTCCTAGCATAACTTGTCCCTGTCTTAACGTTAATGAATCTGATTGTTGATTTTGTAAAATCGCTCTGATTTGTGGTGAAACATTAGAAAATAGTGGTCCCATCACCACTGCCCCCTTCTACATGGTCCTTAATCGGTGCAAATGACTTACGATGATATGGTGTAACCCCGTGCATTTCAATGCCTTCTAGATGTGCTTTCGTGCCATATCCCTGATTTTGATTGAATTGGTAATATGGATATGTTTTATGTAATTCAGCCATGATTTGATCACGATATACTTTCGCAATGACGCTTGCAGCTGCGATCGAAATACTTCTTTGGTCCCCTTTTATAATTACATCACTTGTATAGGCAATATTTTTTAATGGAACAGCATCGATCAACAAGTGATCCGGCTTAATCGGCAACTTTTTAACAGCTTCCTCCATCGCTAAGATTGATGCTTGATAAATATTTTCTTGATCAATGA
>CAZONN010000132.1:0-4329 GCA_964581235.1 uncultured Amphibacillus sp. | reverse complement strand
ATATTTTCTCTTTTTGTTGGATCCATCATTTTTTCCCTTCAGTACTATTCTTTGTTGGTTCAATAAGTCCTTCCAAAAAATTAAGCAATTGCTCCTTTTTCTCTTCCGGCAAGATTGAGATGGCAGAAAGAAGTTTAGTGTCCACGGCACTTGCGTCTTTATTAAAGAAGGTAGCAAGAGTGACATCTAGTGCATCACAAATTCTATTTAACGTAGCTAAAGAGAGTTTACTGGAGTTGTTTTCCACCGCAGAAATAAAAGAAGCAGATAATTCTATTCTTTCTGAGAGTTCTTTTGCAGTCATATTCGACGCTTTTCTTATTTCTTGAATTCGATTTCCGATATCCATCTATTCTTTCCCTACTTTACAAATTTTCTTTTATCGTATCATATTTAACTGTATACTGCCATTAAAACAATTAACTTATAAGTGATCAAATGGTTGCAAAAATTCACCTATGTGTTAATATAAATTTTGTTGTATTAGCACGAAGGAGGACGTTATGAGTTTTATAAAGATAAAGAAATTTTTTAATGATACATTTTTAAAACAAGTGAGCAAGATTAACTTCACTAGTGAAATTTTAGCAGGGTTAACGGTAGCTTTTGCCCTAGTGCCTGAATCGATTGCGTTTGCTTTTGTGGCTGGAGTTAGCCCGATGCTGAGTTTACAAACAGCTGTCGTGATGGGTTTAGTCGCTGCACTATTTACAGGAAGACCAGGAATGATAAGTTCATCCACTGCATCGATCTCTGTTGTTATGGCGGCGCTCGTTGCCTCCCATGGCTTAGATCACTTATTTGCTGCAGTTATTTTAATGGGCTTGATTCAGTTACTGATCGGTATTTTAAAATTAGGGAAATATGCTCGAATTATTCCTTATCCCGTTATGCTCGGCTTTTTAAACGGACTTGCAATGTTGATCTTCTTTTCTCAAATTGAGCTGTTTAAAGTAAACACCGGTGTAGGAAAAGAATGGCTTCAAGGATTTGATCTAATTATTATGCTCTTCTTTGTTGTCGTCACAATGTTAATTATTCAGTTCTTTCCTAAAATCAATAAAAAAATTCCACCAAGTTTAGTAGCGATTGTCACCGTAACAGTGATCGCTGTTGGCTTAAGTACATTCGCAGACTATCATCTTCAAACGGTCAAAGATTTTGCTGGTATGAGCTTACAAGGTGGCCTTCCGCAATTTTATATTCCGAAAATATCACTAAGTATCGAAACATTACGAGTCATTTTTCCCTATGCCTTTATCGCTGGGTTAGTGGGATTGACTGAGGCGTCACTAACGTTAAGAGTGATTGATGAAATGACTGACACAAAAGGGGATACCGACAAAGAAATCGTTGCGCAAGGACTTGGTAACTTAGCAAACGGCTTCTTCGGTGGTATGGGTGGAGATGCCATGATCGGCCAATCGATTATTAATATAAAATCTGGGGGCAGAACAAGAGTCTCTGCATTAGTCGCACCTCTAGGCTTACTCACTTTCATCTTGTTCGGATCAAGTGTGATCGAGGTCATTCCTCTCGCTGTTTTAGTTGGTGTTATGTTCATGGTTGTTATTGGAACATTTAAATGGGAAAGCCTTAAATATAGCGGGAAGATTCCTAGAGCAGACATTATCGTGATGATCGCTGTTACCTTAATAACGATCTTTACAGACTTAGCAACAGCTGTTTTTATCGGTGTAATTCTCTCAGCGCTTGTCTTTGCCTGGAAAAAAGGGACCGAAGCAGCTGCTATTGAAATCGATAATCCTGATGGGTCTAAGACATATATGTTAAACGGTTCTATTTTCTTTGGCTCTGTTTTAAACTTCAAAGATTTATTTAACCCGAATGATGATCCCGATCACGTAATTTTTGATTTCGAAAAAGCAAAAGTGATGGACTATTCAGGTGTTGAGACAATTAGTGCGATGGTTGACAAGTATGAATCTTTAGGTAAAAAAGTGACCCTCAAACATGTCGGGAGCTACAGTACAAATCTCTTCAAGAAAGCAAAAAATATTACTAGTATTCATAAAGATATTATTGAGAAGAGGAAGTCTTAATTCTGTCGATCATAGTTAAAGCCCGAACAAATTGTTCGGGCTTTTGATTGATAAGCTATTCACTTAATTTACAGCGCTATCTTCTGGATCACTTGCTGTTCGTCCATATCATATAGAGTCATTTCTCCATTTTGATAATAAGCATACGAACGAGAACCGTCTTTCGGAATTGTCGTACTGCCTGGATTTAGAAGGATGATACCATCCTTCTTTTCTAGCACCTTCACATGCGTATGACCAGACACAACAACTTGACAACCAAGCGCTTTAGCCACTTGAATCCGCTCCGTTTCAGTCTCTTCATAGCCATGAACAAGATAAAATTTATAGCCATCACATTCGATCACACGTGATTTTGTTGAAAGATCATGCGCTAACACCATCTCATCGACATCGGCATCACAATTGCCACGCACATAGACAATATCTTCGCGCGCTTTCAATAGCTCTGCCAGTGCTTTAGGGTTATAATTTTTCGGCAAATCATTACGTGGCCCGTGATAGAGAACGTCACCAATATGACAAATTTGTTCGGCATCATTTAATCCTTCAAGTGCCTGGATTGTGTCTTCTAAACCACCGTGGGTATCACTGATAAAACCTAGCTTCACCATTATCACCTGTCTTTCTTTTGTGAAAATTTCACTTATTCGATCACTTCAGTATGGAAACAACGCTTCATCTGGTTTAACATCACTTCTCCATTATCAGTAAATGTCGCAACCCCTCGTTTATGCGTAGCTGTTTTAAACCCTTCAGCATCAGCTCCTGCCGTTGTTAGAAAGACACAAATATCTGTCGCCACACCTACAGTATGAACTTTCTCTACTCCTGCCGCCTTCAAGGTTTCAGCTAAACCCGTCTGGAAAAATGCATTATAATTTGGTTTTGGATCATAAATAACATTTTCATGATCCTTATTTTTCTCAAACCAATCATGTAACTCTCCATACAATTGCTGTCCTTCTGTATCAACAACATTATGCACCGGCCATAAGTCAAAGTGGGGATCATTTGGTTGGTGCGCATCCATTGAGACAACAACAAGATTACCTTCTGCTAAAAATTGCTCCGCCAATATTTTTATGTACGGCACAATTTCTTGCCCCACCTTACCAACTGTCAACGGCCCATTATCAGCGATAAAATCATTACTCATATCAACGATTAATAGTGCTTCTTTTGTCATGATTACTCAGCTCCGATCCTATTTTAATTAACAATTACGAACTCATACTTATTAAAAATCATTGTACGCTTCACATTCTTCTTGCCAAATTTCCATGCTATCTTTAATCTCATCACATAATTCTCTATAACTTTCCTCATCAACATGTCCATGCGCCTGCATTGATTTATAAAATTTTTTAATACTTGCTGCAGTTGATTTAATTGTTGCTGGTGTCGACCACATGCATTTGCGGATGAAAAAGTCACCAAGAAACATATCAACTTTGTAGCCACACCCTTTCTGCATTTCTAAAGGCTCCATTCCTAATAGAAATTCATTAATATAGAAATCGACATTAAATAAGTGATTTTTTATCGTTTTTGGTTTGAGACCCGCTTCTTTTAAATCAGCTTCAAAAATATTAAGATATTTACCGTTTTCCTCACGTCGTGCATCACATAACCGTTCATATTCTTCATAATCCATAAAATCAGCTCCAGTCGTTATAGAGTAATCATAATTTATTTATTTCAGTGTTCAGATCAATTGCTTATGATCATATTATACTACCATAATTGACCATTGCAACTGATTACCTATATTGTTGAAGCAATCTTAGACAAAATAAAAAGCTTCAGATCCCTTAATTTTCCCAGTAATCTGAAGCGAGTTTTTATTATCAATTAAGCGGAGCCACGATGCACGTTTCGCTTCTTAAATGTAATAACTTTTACAATCACGTTACTTGTATATAAAACGCCCATAATTAACATTGCAAAAGAGAATCCGTGACTAAATTCAGCAATTATTTTCGTAAATCCACTATCCGCTAATCCCGTAGCCTCAAAAACCAGATAAATAATAAAACTAACTACGCCAATCCATGATAAGATATGAAGTTTTTTCATCAAACGTAGCTTAATTTCATTACTATAATTAGCCGCTTTTAAAACCGTCTCTTCTAATTCTTTATTCATTTTCTCACTTTTCCTTTCTCCATCAAGAAGTTCCCTTAATTCAACATCATAATAATTCGACAGTTCAATGAGTAAATCTAAATCTGGCATGTTTCTGCCTGTTTCCCAACGAGAAATC
>CAZONN010000131.1:0-4412 GCA_964581235.1 uncultured Amphibacillus sp. | reverse complement strand
TTGAAGCATCGACTGATATCGGTAATATTATGATTAAGTGGGGACGCTAATTTAACGTGCGATCAGATTTAAAAAAGCTAACTAATGCGAGAATGATTAGTTAGCTTTTTATTCGTTACTTTCAACCTGATTAAGAACCTCATCGATTGTTTCTTGATCAGGTTCTGTTACTGTTGTTTGATAAAATGGATTTGGTCTAAAGAGCAGAAAGATAAAGATGGCTAGAATTAAGCTTGATAAACCGATCCAAACTAGTTGTATTTTACGTCGTCGTGTCATCACAAAACATCCATTCAATTATAATTGTCTTATCATATTTATTCCCGTTCGAGCAGAAAATAAAACGGGACTTTTTAAATGTAGTCAGGACCCCGGTGATTTTCACTCTGTGTCGTGGAATTACGATCAGTATGATCATAGAAATAAAAAGGTAAGAATTCAATATTATTGAACTCTTACCATTTAATCTATTTCAGTTACCGTAACTATACTACGACATTAATAATTAATCATGTTTCGGGTTGGCGCGGACTTGTTTGGCTGCGCCGAATAGGCATTGATCTTCAACGTAGAATTGATCGTTTGTTTCTGCTTGTGCTTTTAACTCGCTGTAATTTTCTTTTGTTCTAAACCAGACAAGTTTAGCGTCAGCAGGTAATTGATCAACTGCACTTGGATCAGAAACAAATAACAAATCAATTGGCTGGTCATTATCAGCTATATCAGTAAACTTAAAGCCTAAGTTAGCTAGCTTTTTCAAGCAATTATGTTTTGACTGATCACCTGCAACAACAATATTCTTCGGACGAATGCCGCCATCTTCACGAGCAAACGGTGAATCAAGGACCCAACGTATAGCATCATCAAGGGTTGGCTTAATCGTTGGTTCAGTATCAGTTGCCTTTGCGATCGCTTGATCTAAGTCTGCAACGATATCATCAAAACTTTCCAATCCAACGGACAAACGAATCAGTGATTCAGAGACACCACTCGCTTTTAATCCTTCTGCATCAAGCTGTTGGTGTGTCGTTGATGCTGGATGAATAATTAATGATTTTGCATCACCAACGTTGGCAACGTGTGAGAAAAGCTCGATATTATCAATCACTTTGCGACCAACATCACGGCCACCTTTTACACCAAAAGTAATAATTGAACCAAACGTATCAATTAAATATTTTTTTGCCAACTCATGCGAAGGATGCGACTCTAATCCAGGATAGTTGATCCACTCAACTTCTGGGTGGTTCACTAAATAGTTAGCAACTTTTTCTGTGTTTTCAGAATGGCGCTTCACTCTCAAGTTAAGCGTCTCAAGTCCTTGTAAAAAATAAAAAGCATTCTGAGGACTCAAAGATGGACCGATATCACGTAATAATTGTACGCGCAATTTCAAAGCAAAAGCTGCTGGGCCAACATCTGTACCAAACTTTACACCATGATATGATTCATCTGGCTCAGTGAATCCAGGGAAACGACCGTTCGTCCAATCAAAGCGACCCGCATCAACAACAATTCCACCAATCGATGTCCCGTGTCCACCAATCCATTTCGTTGCAGAATGGATGACAACATCAGCACCCCATTTAATTGGTTTTGATCCATAAGGTGAAGCAAACGTGTTATCAATTAAAAGTGGTACGCCATTTTCATGAGCGATATTAGCAACAGCCTCAATATCAAACACATACAAAGAAGGGTTGGTAATCGTCTCAGCAAAAATCGCTTTTGTTTTATCGGTAATCGCAGCTCTGAAGTTCTCAGGATCTGTCCCATCAACAAAAACAACATCGATGCCATACTTAGGAAGTGTTTGCTTAAATAAATTATACGTTCCACCATAAAGATTACTATCGGCAATGATCTCATCACCCGCTCCAGCAATATTAAAGATTGCTAGTGTAATAGCTGACATTCCTGAAGCAGTAGCTACCGCGCCAACACCATCCTCTAAGATTGCTACACGTTGCTCAAAAGCATCCAACGTCGGGTTCATAATTCGCGAATAAATATTACCCGGCTCAGCTAAAGCGAATAAATTCTGCGCATGTTCCGTATCTTTAAATACATATGAAGTCGTTTGATAAATTGGAACAGCTCGCGATTGTGTCGTCGGATCAACCTGTTGTCCCGCATGAATAAGTTGCGTTTCTACACCTGTCGAGCGAAAATTACCTTTTGTCATTTTGAATCTCCTCCTCGTAATGTGTATGTATAACTTTAGTAAAAAAACCCTCTTCGATTGAGAAAGAAGAGGGTTTTGGAATCATCAGCCTCCTCTTATCTATCAGATTTTAAATCTGTAGGATTTAGCACCTTTGCATTTGCAGGTTGCCGGGCATCGCAGGGCCTATTCCCTCAGCCACTCTTGATAAGAGTTATACATATTATTAAGGATTATAAAGTAAATTTAATCCTCCGTCAAGCGATTATTCAAAAAACTTAAACTATTTAGAATAATTAACATTAAAGCACAGAAATTTAGCCCCAAGCATAAATTAATTGGAGATAGGAGTGTGAGTAAAATGACCGAACAAGACCCAGATTTTATGAAGATCGCCCGAGAAAGCATCATCAGTCTGCCCGGCACGATCATTCCTTCAACCCTAAAAGCAGACTTCCAGCAAGGCTTACTTAAAGTAAAAGCCAAAAAACAAATAATCAAGAAAAAAGACATTTCAATAAATTGATGAAAACTTCACCCACGCAATCTTGGTGGGCCGCTTTTGATTAGGATTAAATCGGTGATTGTAGCCGAAGCTAATCAAAAGCTTTTTTTGCTCACATAAAGGTTAAATATTCAACATATTCTATGTTGTGTGGTATATTATGTATGGATAGCGAGGGGAGGAAAACACATTGGGAGTTACTGAACTTATCTTTATTTTAAACTTTATTTTAGTTATTGCGATCGTTTTTCTAGAGCATAGAAATCCAACATCCACATGGGCCTGGATTCTGGTCATCACGTTTGTACCCATCTTTGGATTCTTACTTTACTTAATATTTGGCCGAAAGCTGAGTCGAAAAAAACTCTTTATTTGGGATAACAAAAGTAAATTAGGCGTCAGAAAAGCAGTTGAAAATCAATTGCAGTTACTCGATGAAGGAAGTTTTCCAATACCAGACCTTTACCAAGATAATATCGACTTATTTTATTTACATTTACACAACAATGACGCGATCTTAACTCAAGAAAATGAAGTGGACATATTTAATGATGGACAAGCGAAATTTGATCAATTGATTAAAGATTTACTTGCAGCAAAAGATCATATCCATATTCAATATTATATTTATCGTGGCGATGCGTTGGGGCAAAAAATTGCTGACGTCTTGAAGTTAAAAGCTAAAGAAGGCGTCTCCGTTCGTTTTTTGTTCGATGACTTTGGCTCACGGAATTTAAAGCGCTCGTTTATTCGCGACTTAAAGCAAGCCGGTGTGATCGTTGAATCATTTTTCCCGTCATTAATTCCGAAGATTAATTTTAAGATCAATTACCGGAATCATCGGAAGGTTGTAGTAGTTGATGGGAAAATTGGCTATTTAGGTGGATTTAACGTTGGTGATGAATACCTCGGAAAAGTAAAAAAATACGGTTACTGGCGTGACACACATTTACGAATTGTTGGCGAATCTGTGCGTAGTATCCAAACGCGATTTATTCTCGACTGGAATCAGGCTTCAAAACACCAACTGATTTTATATGATCAAGCATATTACCGCGCAGAACCTCAAGGGAACGTCGGGATGCAAATTGTCTCAAGTGGTCCGGACTCAGACTGGGAGCAAATCAAATATGGCTACATAAAATTGCTGATGGAGGCGGAGGATTATGTCTATATTCAGACGCCATACTTCATCCCAGACGAAAGCCTTGCCGACGCGGTAAAAATCGCTGTCCTATCAGGCATTGACGTCCGAATTATGATTCCGAATAAACCAGATCACCCATTCGTTTACTGGGCAACCTATTCTTATATCGGGAATATGCTCGAGGCTGGAGCAAAAGTCTATATCTATCAAAACGGCTTCCTCCACGCAAAAACAATTATGGTCGATGGAAAAATCGCCTCAGTTGGAACAGCAAATATCGACGTCCGCAGCTTCCGATTGAACTTTGAAGTGAACGCCTTTTTATACAGCGAAGAAGTCACCCAACGCCTACTCGCTCACTTTGAAGAAGACATAACCAAATCAAAAATACTAACATACGAAGATTACCAACAACGATCGTTATGGATTAAATTCAAAGAATCAATCGCCAGATTGATTTCACCCATTTTATAAAAAACTCACCAAACCAGACAGAGCAACTCAGGTTGCACCGTCTGGTTTTATTTTGTCGGCGGAACTCGTCTGCAAATCGCCGAACTTGTCTGTATTTCCCTCAACTTGTCTGCAAATCACCG
>CAZONN010000130.1:0-4424 GCA_964581235.1 uncultured Amphibacillus sp. | reverse complement strand
CTCTTGTTGTCTGTCACCATTGATGTAGATCGCGCCATTTGTGATATCTTCTCTTGCTTGACGTTTAGACGAAGAAATTTTTGCTTCAACTAATAGATCAACTAAAGATTTTGGTTCTTTTTTCATTTCTACTGTTGGGACATCTTTAAAACCTTGTTTAATTTCTGCAGCATTCAATTGCTTAATTTCACCACTGAATAACGCTTCAGTAATACGCTCGGCTTGACGCAAAGCATCTTCTCCATGAATAAGCACCGTCAATTCTTCAGCTAAACGCTTATGCGGCTTTCTTTGCTCTGGTGCTTGCTCTAACTCAACAGCTAATGCCTCGATTTCAGCATGTGACAAGAATGTGAAATATTTAAGGAATTTAATCACGTCTCGATCATCTGTATTGATCCAAAACTGGTAAAATTCATAAGGTGTAGTTTTTTCAGCATCTAACCAAACAGCACCACCCGCCGTTTTACCGAATTTTGTCCCGTCTGCTTTCGTAATCAGCGGAACCGTTAAGCCAAAGACTTTAACCTCTTCTTCACGTGTACGACGGATCAATTCCATACCTGCAGTGATATTGCCCCACTGGTCACTTCCACCAATTTGTAGTGTACAGTTTTCACGTTCAAATAAGTTCATAAAGTCATATGATTGCAAAATCATATAACTAAATTCAGTAAAGCTGATCCCTTGTTCAAGTCGTGATTGAACAGAGTCCTTGGCTAACATGTAGTTGACGCCAAAGTGCTTACCAGTATCACGTAAAAAATCAATAATTTTTAATTCACCAAGCCATTCCCCATTATTACGGGCAACTGCTCCATTATTATTACTATCAAAATCAAGTACATTTGCCAGTTGTTTTTTAATTTGCTCACTAAAATAATTAACTGTTTCAGCATCATTTAATTGACGCTCACTTGTCCGGCCACTAGGATCACCAATCATCCCCGTTCCCCCACCAATTAAAGCAATTGGACGGTGACCAGCCATTTGAAATCTTTTTAAAATTAAAGCAGGAACTAAATGACCGATGTGAAGACTATCAGCCGTTGGGTCAAATCCACAATACATTGTTACAACATTTTCAGCTAAATGTTTTTTCAAACCTTCATAATCTGTTGTCTGTTGAATGAGCCCTCTTAACTCTAAATCTTTAATAATATCCATTAGCAATTCTCCTTTGTCAATAAAAATCCAAAATAAAAAAGTAGATCAAATCCCCAATAAAGGGACGAGATCTACTCGCGGTACCACCCTAGTTGCAATATTCATTGCCACTTCATTTTGATAACGATACATAACGTACCGTCCTTTATACATTGTATAAAAGAAAAAGCTCAAGAATTGTAATTCACTTTATCGCTTACACTGATTTGCACCAACCATCAGCTCTCTATTTGTAGAGGCAATAAAATTACTTGGTTCCTTCATCACTATATATTTATATATTTTAACTATTATTATCACATTTTGATGACAAAGGCAAGTATTTTACTAATGTAATTATAATAAAGTAATGACAAACGGGTAAATATGTTATAATATGAGGTGGAAATTTAGGAGGTTATTACATGAACTTTCAAGATAAATTAAAACAATTCGGACAAAAAATCATCACTTTTATCAAAAAGGGATTTATCCAAAGATTTTTTCGTATTTCATATGACGTGGCCTGGAATATTATTCTCTTCTTTCTCGTTATTGGACTACTAGGTTTCTTCTTTATCGGAGGAATTGGAGCAGGTTATTTTGCTTCACTTATAAAAGATGAGCCATTGCGACCGAGTGAAGAAATGGTTGGTGCAATTTTTAATTATGAAGAAACATCTGAAATTTACTTTGATAATAACGTTTTTCTAGGCGAAGTTAGTTCCGACCTTCACAGAGACGTGACGACATTAGACAAAGTCTCAAAAGATATCATCAATGGGCTAATTGCTACCGAAGATGAGTACTTTGAAACACATGAAGGAATTGTACCTAAGGCTATTTTACGAGCAGTGTTTCAAGAGGTATCTGGATCTAGTATGCAAACAGGTGGTAGTACTTTAACACAACAACTGATTAAAAATCAGATCCTAACAAATGAAGTATCATTTGATCGTAAAGCGAAAGAAATTGTTTTAGCGATGCGCTTAGAAAAGTTCATGGAAAAAGATGAAATTCTTGAAGCATACTTAAACATCTCTCCATTCGGTCGAAACTCAAATGGACGTAATATCGCTGGTATTCAAACAGCTGCACAAGGAATTTTCGCTGTTGACGCAGATGAAGTAAACCTTGCTCAAGCAGCATTTTTAGCAGGATTACCACAAAGCCCAATTGCTTATAGCCCATTTACAAACGTTGGCGTTGTTAAATCCGAAGAAGGACTTGAGCCTGGATTAAGTCGTATGGAAACCGTACTTGCAAGAATGCTTTCCGCTGGCTATATTACTGAAGCAGAGCACGATGAAGCACTCAAGTTTGATTTAATAGGGAGTTTAGCAGAACGTTTACCGACTACTCATGATGAATATCCTTATTTGTCTGAAGAAGTGCGCAGACGTGTTGAAAATATTTTCAAAGAAAGACTCGCTTTAGAAGATGGTTATACACTTGAAGAGTTAGAATCAAGTTCAGAATTAAATGAACAATATCGGATTTATGCTGCACGTGAACTGTCACAAGGTGGTTATAAAATCCATACAACGATTAATAAAGAAATTTATGATAAGTTTCAAGAAGTAACAGCTAATTACTCTAATTATGGACGCGATAAAACTGCGGTTGTTCGTGAAGGTAATGAAACGAGAACAATTATGACTGAAGACCCTGAAACAGAGGAATTAATTCCACTCGTTCAGCAGCAACAGGCTGGTGCTGTTTTAAGAGATAATGCAACAGGTAAGATTATCGCCTTTGTCGCAGGACGAGATTTTGAACGCGATAACGTCAACTTTGCTGTTGGAACAACAAGACGACAAGTTGGAAGTACGGCAAAACCAATCCTTGTTTACGGTCCAGCCTATGAAGAAGGAGTCCTGCAACCCGGATCGATCTTACCGGATGCTAAGTTCGTTGATAACAGTGGACCGAATGCTTGGAGTCCATCTAACTTTAGCAGAGGCCGATATTACGGTCTAGTTACCGCTAGACGGGCAATGGTTTCATCATATAACGTTTCCACTGCATATGGTTATATTCAATTGTTGCAAAAAGCGAATCCGATCCCAGATTATTTAGTGAAAATGGGCTTTGACCATATTCCTGAAAATCAGTATCGATTGCCCGCGATGGCTCTAGGTTCTTTTGAAGCAACAGTTGAGGAAAACACAAGTGCTTTCTCAACCTATGGAAATAACGGACAATTTGTTGAAGGTTACATGATTGAAAAGATTGAAACAATCGATGGTGAAGTTGTTTATCAACACGAAAGCAAACCTGTCGATGTATTTAGCCCACAGACGAGCTATCTGATCATTGACGTCATGCGTGATGTTCTTACTAGCGGTACAGGTGGAACTGCTCGTGCCAACTTAAGAAACCCTAGTGTCGATTGGGCTGGAAAAACAGGTACATCAAACGATCTTGTCGATGCATGGTTTGTTGCGACAAATCCAAATGTTACTTTAGGGACTTGGATGGGCTATGGTTACCGTCAATCATTAGATGATGGCTATAGTGGTCGTAACCAGGTATATTGGGCACAACTTGTTAATGCAGCTACCGATATTGATCCCGAGCTAATGGCACCAGCCGGTCGATTCCAGCAACCAGGTGGACTTGTTTCTAGGTCATTTTCGTTAGTCTCAGGTTTACCACCTTCAGAGATTGCCAGATCTTTAGGTTTAGTTGGTTCTGATCTATTCAACGCTAATTTTGCTCCAAGTGGCGAGGATTATAGTGTAATCAAAGGCAATTATGTTATGGTCGACGGTAAAGCAATAATCCCTGGTGATCAAACACCTAGTGAATTTACTCAAGGCGACGGTATCATTTTTAACCCTAAATGGTTAAGTGATATGGGATATGATCAATTTGAGGATCTTAATCATCTCATCCCATCGAATAACGCAGCTTGGGGAGGCATTGAATTCCCTAAGTTGAAAGCTAGCGATATTGCGGATACCGGTAAAGCGCCAAGCGCACCTCAGTCATTAACTAAATCAGGAAATACACTAACTTGGAAGGCATCATCAGGTAAAAATATTATTGGCTATCGAATTTATCGATCACCACATCCTGACGATAATAAATTCAACCTTATTGATTCGTCAATAGATACTGAACTCAATGTCGGTAAAGGTGAAGCTGTCTATGTAATCGTTGCAGTTGATTATTTCGGCCGTGAGTCTGAACCAAGTAAAGTTTATATTGATGGTGATTTTGAAGAGGAAGAAAAGATTAATGATAATAACAAAGGTAATGAGGGTAATAACAAT
>CAZONN010000129.1:0-4448 GCA_964581235.1 uncultured Amphibacillus sp. | reverse complement strand
CCGTGCCCGCGAAACGCGTCCCCCCAGAGTGGAAATCACGGAGCACGACAGGCCATCTAATATTTAAAATAAAATGCATTCAAACTAGATATATTGCTTTTTTAATAGCATACTCATATAATGTACCAATGATGGACTCATGTGATTGAAAAAAACGCATGATAAACAAACCGAATACTTATTCAAAGGGAGTGCAAAAAACGGTGTCTATAGCTAATACAAACCGTGATAATTTACAGGAATACTCAATGATCGAACTAGCAATGATCGTACTAGAAAAAACAAACAAAGCACTGAACTATAGAGAAATATATGATCAAGTTTCAGACTTAAAAGGCTTCACAGAAAAAGAAAAACAAACAAAGCTGGCACTATTTTACACAGACCTCAATCTCGACGGACGCTTCTTAACACTAGGCGCAGGAGAATGGGGACTTAAAAAATGGTACTCAGTCGAACAAATCGACGAAATCATTCAAACAGAAACAGCACCAGTCAAACGCAAAAAGAAAAAGAAAGTAAAAGAAAAAGAAAATTTAGAACCATCAATCGATGACCCAGAAGACGACGACGACCTAACCGAAGTCCCACTCGACATTGTCGGAGCAGCATACAAAAATACAGTAACCGACGAAGAAGACGAAGACGCAATCACACTAGGCGACGACCTCATCGATGAAGACGACTTTGACGACGAAGACTACGATGATGAAGATGATGATTTAGATGACGAAGAAGATGACGACGAGGACGAGATGTAAAGATTTACTTGTAAAACTTTTAATTTTCAAAGTTAACAATCAAGCTCTTGACATTTAACAAGTCTATGAGTAAAATTTTATTTGGGCTCTACAAAAAGATTTGAATTTACGCGTCCCCCTGATTCAGGGGGACGCTTTTGTTTTTATACTTCAACGTAGAGAAATTATAAACATATAACCGTCCTGCTTGGATAATCTACAAGTAGATGAGTACTTTTTATGAAAAGGGAGCGAGATAAATCGTGGCAAAATACATCTTTGTAACGGGTGGAGTTGTTTCATCAATTGGAAAAGGAATCGCAGCAGCTTCATTAGGTCGACTGTTAAAAAATCGTGGTTTGAATGTAACGATTCAAAAATTTGATCCATATATCAACGTGGATCCAGGTACGATGAGTCCATATCAGCACGGAGAAGTTTTTGTAACAGATGATGGTGCTGAAACAGACTTAGACCTTGGTCACTATGAGCGTTTTATCGATATCAATCTATCGAAATACTCAAACATTACAACTGGAAAAGTTTATTCTTCAGTTATTAAAAAAGAACGTCGTGGTGATTATTTAGGCGCTACCGTTCAGGTGATCCCACATATTACGAATGAAATTAAAGATAAAGTGTTTAAATCTGCTGAACACAGTCATGCAGATGTCGTGATTACAGAAATTGGTGGTACAGTTGGTGATATCGAATCACTCCCATTCTTAGAAGCAATCCGTCAAATTAAAAATGAAGTTGGCCGAGAAAATGTGATGTACATCCACACAACACTCGTTCCATATATTAAAGCAGCTGGAGAGTTGAAGACAAAGCCAACTCAACACAGTGTAAAAGAACTAAGATCATTAGGTATCCAACCAGACGTGATTATCTTACGTTCTGACATGCCAGTAAATCAAGAAATGAAAGAAAAAATTGCGCTATTTTGTGATATTAAAACAACTAATGTCATCGAATCAAGAGACGCAGAAACAATTTATCACATTCCACTTTCATTACGTGCACAGGGACTCGATCAGATCACGTGTGATCACTTTGGTCTGAACTGCCCTGAACCTGATATGACAGAGTGGGAAAAACTAGCTGATACGGTTAAAAATCTATCTGGCAAGCAAACAATTGGTTTAGTCGGAAAGTATATCGAATTGCCAGATGCTTATATTTCAGTTGTTGAAGCATTAAAGCACGCAGGTTATCCACATAACGTCGATGTCGAAGTGAAATGGATTAATTCAGAAGACTTAACTGCTGACAATGCTGCTGAATATTTAGAAGATGTTGATGGCATTATCGTTCCAGGCGGTTTTGGAGATCGAGGAATCGACGGTAAAATTGAAGCAATTCAATATGCTCGTGAACAAAAAGTCCCTTTCCTAGGTATTTGTTTAGGCATGCAATTAGCAACAGTTGAATTTGCTCGCAACGTACTAAACATACCAAATGCCCACTCAACCGAAATTGATCCGGACACAACGGATCCAATTATTGATATTCAAGCCGATAAAAAGGACTTAGAAGACTTAGGTGGCACACTCCGTCTTGGCCTATTCCCATGTCACTTAAAAGACGGCACTAAAATTAAACAAGCATACAATAACGCAGACGTTATTTATGAGAGACATCGCCATCGTTATGAATTAAATAACGACTATCGAGCAGCACTAGAAGAGAATGGCTTAATTCTGTCAGGAACAAGCCCAGACAATAGTCTTGTCGAAGCGATTGAGTTAAAAGACCACCCGTGGTTTGTTGCAACACAATTCCACCCAGAATTTAAATCAAGACCAACCCGACCACATCAGCTTTTCTCAAGCTTCGTCGGAGCAATTGTTGATAAGTAATTTTTCTAAAGTGATGAATGATATGAAACAACATTCATCACTTTTTTTAAAAATGAAAAATGCTCAATGATGATCAATAATAAGTGAGGCGAATTTTTTTTAACAAATAATCGATTATTTCTTTACTGTAAAAATACATTAATTTAGTTGAAAGTTTTAGCCTTTAGTTTAACATTAAAGAGATAGGGGGAAATCAAGTGACTAAAACAGTATTGATTGTAGACGATCAAAAAGGAATTCGACTATTACTTGAAGAAATTATTCGTAATGAAGGTTATCAGGCAAAAAGTGTTGAAGATGGCTTAAGTGCGATTACCGAAATCGAAAAAAATCAGCCAGATTTAATGATTATTGATCACCAATTGCCACTTAAAACCGGAACTGAAATTATTCTGATGCTTGAAGAAAAAGGATATAGAATTCCGACGATCATGATGAGTGGCTTGATTGAATCCGTGAAATTGACCACTAAAAAGACAAAAACAGTTAAAGGCTATTTTTCTAAGCCATTTAATATTATCGAGGCAAAAAAGAAAATTAATCAATTACTAGAAGAAAACAGTTAATTCCTTAACTTAATAACCCTATTAAAGCTATTTTTGACAACTTTTCAAACGGAATTGTTAAATTTTTATGACGTAACCGCTTTCATTTCACTAGTTCTATTGCACGTATTCATTGAAATTGGTATGCTATTATAGTAGCCAATCAATGATTAATTTTGACTGGATATGACGCATGTTCAATTTTATTGAATATGTCAAAATATGATTAAAATAATTTCATCATTCTTAGGAGGAACAATTCATGGCACTAGTATCAATGACACAAATGCTTCAAGATGCAAAAGCAGGGAAATACGCAGTTGGACAATTTAACATTAACAACTTAGAGTACATCCAAGCGATCTTGCAAGCAGCAGAAGAAGAGAAGTCTCCAGCAATTCTAGGAGTATCTGAAGGCGCCGGGAAATATATGGGTGGTTACGGCGTAGTTGTTGCAATGGTTAAAGCAGTTATGGAAGCACAAGGTACAACTGTTCCAATCGCAATTCACTTAGATCACGGTTCAAGCTTTGCATCATGTGCACAAGCAATCCATGCCGGTTTCACATCAGTTATGATTGACGCATCACAAGAGCCATTCGAAGAGAACGTAGCAACAACATCTAAAGTGGTTGAATTAGCTCACTTACACGGTGTTTCTGTTGAAGCTGAACTTGGAATCGTTGGTGGGGAAGAAGATGGCGTTGTAGGTGATGTCATGTATGCGGACCCTAAAGAATGTAAAGAACTTGTTGAGCGTACTGGAATCGATACATTAGCTCCAGCATTAGGTTCTGTTCACGGAACTTACGTTGGTGAGCCTAACTTAGGATTTAAAGAAATGGAAGAAATCGGTGCAGAAACTGGTGTACCACTAGTTCTACACGGCGGAACAGGTATTCCAACTAAAGATATTCAAAAAGCGATTTCATTTGGTACAGCTAAAATTAACGTAAACACTGAAAACCAAATTCAACAAACTAAGGTTGTTCGTGAAGTATTAGCGGCTAACCCAGATATGATTGACCCACGTAAATACCTAGGACCTTCTCGTGATGCAATTAAAGAAACGGTTATTGGTAAAATTCGTGAATTTGGTTCATCAAACAAAGCATAAATTTATCCAATCATTTTAACTGCTTGTTCTGTTGTCTATCGTACACAGCAATAAACAGTCTTTTGAAATAAACGGAGTTGTTATAAAAGTTAATCACTTTTGTGACAACTCCTTTTTTTATTAGGACACTGTTATAAGACAGATATACATAAAAAATTGACCCCATCAAATTCGTCAAAAGACC
>CAZONN010000128.1:1712-4505 GCA_964581235.1 uncultured Amphibacillus sp. | reverse complement strand
AATCGCCTAACTTCGGACATTTCGTACTCTTAAAAACAGAAAAAAGTCCGAAGTTAGTGCTACTTCGGACTTTTTGACATCAAAATCGAATGAAATAGTCCAAAGTCATACCCACTTCGGACAATTTCACTAACGAAAACTTAAAAAATGTCCGAAGTTTCAACAAAAATCAAAATTAATCAGAATTATTGGGTTGATTTAGAGGCTTGAAATTAAATTCTGCTAAACAAGAAGCAAAGTTTTCAATCAAGATCATTTTTTTGTGTTGATTTCAATTTAAACAACAAAAAACTCACTGACTACTAAGTTGATCATAATAAAAGGCCGACAGCGACATGGGAATAGAGGATATTAGTGGTATAATATAATTAGAGAAAATTACACGTTAAGTGACTAATGGCACGTATATGAATAATAGATCATAAATTAGGAATGTTAGGGGATTTCGCAATGATAAGATACTCGGCTAGTTACATAAATGGTGACACAAATTTTGCTATTCAAAACTTACAAACTTCATATGAACTAGATTATCAAAGAGATGCGGCTATTTGCATATTGAAGAACTTATTACAAAGAGGAAATCCAACCGTCATGTCTAAGTATTTACAAGAACAATTAAATTGCACTAGTGGCGTGCAATCAAGTCCACTTTATTTCCATTCGCACAAGGCGCAACATTGGGCTAAGACAATCAAAGGTGATGAAGAGAAGGGTTATAATCCGGCGTATGAATTTTATTATGATCACTTACCTATAGATATGGGTGAAAAATATAACTTTATCCAAAATTTAATCATACCTGAATGTAGCATACTTGAAATTACTGGCGATAAATCTGAAGTCGGTCGATCTTTTCTTAATAGACAAGTAGACTTCTATTTACCACAAGCAAAATTGGTCATAGAGATAGACGGTGCACAGCATCAGGAAGGCAGCCATCAAGAACAGGATCTTTTAAGAGACACTTACCTTAGTGAATTTGGCGTGACAACACTTAGAATTGCTACACTAGATTTAAAATTAAAAAACAAAGCATATAAAAATGCGATAAATAAAATGATTCAACGCTTGGATGAATACCAAGAGACGCTTTTTCTTTATAAAGATGCTGTTTATGATTTTGAACTAACAGATGCAACTAAAGCAGTTGCAGTCATGAGATGGCAATTAACGATTTTGACGATGATTGAAGCGGGAAAAGTAAACGTTAGTGATAAGATATGGAACTTTGAAGTTAAAGACTTTGAGAATACACAAGCTTTGGAGATCGCTCTTCATGATTTATTTTTATGGTTAACACATATCTATAAGCTGCAAAAAAAGCCATTCACCAAGCCGAATTTTGAGATCAAATATGTAGACGACTATTCAATCGATCAGGGCGATACAATCAAAATAGACTTTAGTCTCCAAAAACGCTGGACGGATGAAAATGTCTATCAAAAGGAAGTGATTTTTGTAAGAAATGATTATTTTCAAACAACAGATTACTTTGTTGTCTCAACAACTGATCCAGTCGTGTATAAAATCATTCAGGAGGGTGAAGATACAGACATCCCAAACTTGCAATTTATCATGAGCAATATTTTTGGCCATGAAGAGTTTCGAGATGGTCAGTTACCAATTCTGATCAATGCATTATCTGGTCGAAGTACTGTTGGGTTACTACCAACAGGTGGCGGTAAATCACTGACGTATCAATTAGCAGTGCTACTCCAACCTTCAATCAGTTATGTTGTAGTGCCTATTAAATCACTGATGTATGACCAGGTTGAAAATTTATACTCTCAATCGATTAATCGAATTGAATTGATTAATAGTGATCAGAGTGCAGCAGAAAAAAAGATCATTCAATATAATTTTGCAAATGGTAAATATCTGTTCATATTTATCTCGCCAGAACGCTTTCAGATTGAGGATTTCCGTGAATATTTAGTTGCAGTTAATCGAAATTTTGTGATTGCACATGCAGTCATTGATGAAGTGCATTGTTTGTCTGAATGGGGTCATGATTTTAGAATATCTTATTTACATTTATGCAAAACGATTCGAGAATACACTCCAACAGCAACACTGCTCGGTTTATCCGCAACCGTTTCAATTAATGTTCTGAAAGATATTAAGATAGAATTTGAGATTGATAATACAGATGTAAAAACGTTAATTGAATATAAAAGAGAAGAGTTAACATTTTATATTCGGAAAATCAACAAACCCAGTGCTGCCGAAAAGTATGAAAACCTCAAACAGGTCATGCAGTTTTTAACTGGAAGGCTAGATATTTTAAATGATAATAATGGTTACAAAAATGCGGGATTAATATTTACTTCAACTGTAAATGGTCAAAAAGGCTGTTATGGTTTAGCAAACCAGCTTTCTAGACAGTTAAAAACGCGGATCCCTTGGTATTCAGGATCAATGCCAAAGAAACTTGATTTAGCAACGGATAAATTCGATCAATATAAAATTGATGTACAAAATGCTTACAAAAAGAACAAGTACCCACTGATGATTGCAACGAAAGCCTTTGGCATGGGCGTTGATAAGCAAAACATTCGCTACACCGTTCACTATAGTTTGCCGGGATCTCTAGAGTCTTTATATCAAGAAGCTGGCCGTGCAGGTCGGAACAAAAAACCTGCAGTAAATTTTGTTTTTTATAGTCAAGATGTGATGTCTGAAGAAGATTATAATACCCTGTTTCAATTAGATACAACAGTTGAAGAAATTGAATCGCTCGTAAAAAGAATCCCAATATGGGAGCAGGGGGATGTGTTAGGAAACTTCTTT
>CAZONN010000128.1:0-1702 GCA_964581235.1 uncultured Amphibacillus sp. | reverse complement strand
CTGTGGATACAAAGCAATAAGGGTGTCAATAAAGAAACAGTTATGACGAAACAAGTTTTTGACCAATATGCAGTGTTGGGTTCAACTCAAACGATTTCATGTAGTAAACTAGGATTGAATTTTAGTGACACACAAAAAGCGATCTATCGATTAAGCGTTTTAGGAATCGTTAAGGATTGGATTATTGTCGGTTTCGGTGTCTATGGGTCATTTGAAGTAACGTTTAATGACTTTGACGTCTCGACCCCAAGGGATGCGTTGATTCAATATTTAAGTAAGTATGAAGCGTCACTTAGTCTTGATGATGTAACGAATGAAAACTTCTCTAACTACGCAAAAATTGATCAAGACCAAACGCTAGATGAGTTTGAAAAAGCGATCAGAATTCTGATTCAATGGACATACGACAATATTTTTTATAACAGAAGACAGTCATTAAAGACATTACTAGACAACTGTAATACGAACGAAAAAGATCCAAAGCAATTTAAAGAAACGATTGAGAATTACTTCAGGTTTACTGACTCAACATTTATATTTGAACACATTGCCCAATACCCAGATGACTTTGAAAAATGGTTCGATACGCTATATGAGGATGATAGTGAACAAACAGTTACAGAAGCGACGCTCGCAGAAATCAGAGCCGCCTTATCACGATTTTTAGAAAACTATAGATATAACACAGGGTTAAATTTTTTAAGTGGTATGACGAGACTGATGGCCGATAATTACACTAAAATTGATGGAGAAGAACGGTTAGAATCTGCATTTAATACAATTGCCAAGTATGATGATGCTGAAAAATTTAAGGTATTAATCGAAACTTTAAAGCTAGGGAAGTTCTTGACTGATAAAAATAAAATCTTCCTAAGTCAAATACTCTGTAAACACTTTAAAGACAACACAATAACGATTCATAATTATTTACAAGATAACCACAGCTTAGACATAGCATTAGGTCAATTAAATAAAAAACTAAAAGAAGTTGGTGACAAATATGGCAAACTTGGATAAATTAAACAAAACTATAGAAGAGTTAGTGTTAAATTCAGACAAAATAAAAAGTGTAAGTGAAACATTGGCTGAAATAAATAGCCTATATTTAAAGATTGAACATATAAATCAGGGCCAAGAAAACCTGAACAAGACAACACAAGAAGTAAAAGAGCTTTCCTCAGACCTAATAAAGAAAACACTCAATAAAATAGAAGTTGATCAAGCTGAGCAAAATAAGCTGAATGAGAACCTGTTATCTAATTTTAATCAGCTTAACAAGGGACAGCAAGAGTTAAATGATGAACTACTTAACCTTGTTCGATCGATATCATCAGAGAACGCAAAGTTATACCTTGATCAAAAACAACACGTAGAGAATCAACTGAAACTGAACTTTGAGGAGTCAAAAACTCAGAGTATCAAGATGAAAGACGACCTTCTCACTACCATAAGCAGTCTAGATAAGCGTATTGAAAATCTAGAGGATTCTACTGCTCAATCTTTTGAAACCAATGAGAAGGCAGTAAAGCTTAATAAAACATTGTTGATCAGCGCATTAGGAATAGGTGCATTAAATATCTTAATATCTTTTTTCATTTAAACAGTTAATAAGCAGGAGATAATCATCATAGGGAAGTAGGGTTGATCATAATGGACAAACGAGACTACTTAGTCAAAACTTTTTCACGCACAAAACGAAAAG
>CAZONN010000127.1:1720-4637 GCA_964581235.1 uncultured Amphibacillus sp. | reverse complement strand
TCACTTCGCTTCAATACCGCTTCAGCCAACCCCAATGAGCCACCGATCACAAAGGCGATTTTGCTTTTCCCATGTGTCGCTAGTTGGTCAAGTTGACTTGCGAGTTGCTCTGAAGATAATTGTTTCCCTTCGATTTCTAATGTGATCACATATGTATCTGCTGGGATTTTTGCTAAAATGCGCTCGCCTTCTTTATCCTTGACCGCTTCCATTTCCGCATCTGATAAGGTCTCAGGTGCTTTTTCATCTGGGACTTCGATTAACTTAACATTGGCGTACGTTCGTAGTCGTTTCATATATTCATCGATACCCTGTTTTAAGTATTTTTCCTTTAATTTACCGACACTGATTATTGTGATGTTCATTTGTTACCTCACTATTTTTATTTTATGCTACCTATCTACTAGAGTACTCTCTCGGTGAGATCCCGGTGATTTTCTTAAATGTGTGGGATAAGTAATATTTATTAACAAAAAATTGTTTCTCTAACAAGTCGACGTAATTTAACAGATTATATTCCTTTGTTTGATAGGCAGAGAGAAAGTCTGATTTGAAATGGATATGCGTATCGACGTTATTAGGAGATTGAAAGATACTATGATCTAAATTAAAGCTTTTATTACTCCGCAGCTCATGGGTTGGCTTCATTATTTACCGCCTTCTACTTTGTTCGATTGCCTCAACACTTATACTATACATAATAAAACACAATATTTGCAATGTATTAAGCAATATGAATGATTTAGTGCTTTTAGAGATATTAATCGTGTAAAACGGGAATAGGTTAGTTAAGGCTGATACTTAGCTATGATAAAAGGAGGGCATTATTGTGAAATATGTCATTATTGGTGGAGTTGCTGCCGGGATGAGTGCAGCGATGGAGATTTATCGAACAGATGATTCAGCAGAGATCACGGTGCTTGAGCGTGGTGAGGATTATTCATACGGGCAGTGTGGTTTGCCGTATGTTGTTAACGGGGTCATTCCGTCAATCGATGATGTGATCTCGCGAACTGCTGAGGAGTTTAGAGAAAAATATCAGATTGATGCGAAAACAAATACGACTGTGACTGGTGTCGATAGTGATAAGCAAATTATAACAGCGATCAATACGAAGACAAATCAAACGTTTAAAGTTGAGTATGATCGCTTATTAATTGCAACGGGTTCTGATCCAGTGAAGCCGGACTGGGATGGGATTGACTTAGCTGGGATTCATTCGTTAAAAACGATGACTGATACAAATGCATTAATGGCTGACTTAACAACTGACGTTAAGCAAGTAACCATTATTGGTGGTGGTTATATCGGCCTTGAGATGGCGGAAGCTTTTCAAACACGTGGACTTGATGTCAGGCTGATTCAACGCGAAGACCAATTAGCTGAAATCTTTGATCCTGATATGGCCGAACATATTCAAACAGAAGCTGAAAAACAGGGGATTGATGTTGTTTTATCAGAAACGGTGGAGAGTTTTTCAGGAAGTGGTCGTGTCAATCGAGTGGTAACTGATAAAAATGAGTACGAGACGGATCTTGTCTTGCTTGCGATTGGGGTTAAACCGAATACGGGGTTCTTGAAGGATTTGGGTTTGCATATGCTTGGGAATGGGGCGATTATTGTCAATCCATATATGGAGACGTCAATTGCGAACATTTATGCTGCGGGTGATTGTGCGTCACATTATCATCGGATTAAGCGTGTGGATGATTATGTTCCGCTGGGGACAACTTCGAATAAGCAGGGGCGGATTGCTGGGGCAAATATGGCTGGTAATCGAGTGGCGTTTAATGGGGTTGTTGGGACGTCGATTGTGAAATTTTTTGATTTAACGCTTGGGCGTGTCGGGTTGTCAGAAAAGGAGGCTCGGGCGCTCAATCTTCCTTATCATGTGCTGGTGAGTGAAGCTCGGTCGCATGCTGGTTATTATCCTGATCATGAAACGTTACAGTTGAAAATGGTCTATCATACGAAGACGAATGTGGTGCTTGGTGGACAGGTAATTGGGAAAAAGGGAGTCGATAAGCGGATTGATGTGTTGGCGACTGCTTTGTATGGTAATTTAACGCTCACTCAGTTGCTTGATCTTGATTTAAGTTATGCACCGCCTTATAACGGTGTTTGGGATCCGCTTCAGCAACTTGCGAGAAAGTCCGGTTTGGCTTAAAGTTTGTTTTACATGAGTGATGTGACAACAGAAAGAGAACTGAAGCTTTTTTTAGCTTCAGTTCTTTTTTATACTTATTGTTTATTAATTAAATCGACAAACGCATCGACAACTGACTGTACGAATTGAACGGTTTGTTCATTGGTAATATTACCATTGTCGTCAATTAAATCTTGAGAGTTGGCCAGATACGCTTCTGGTTGTTGGACGACGGGCATATTTAAGAATGTCAGTGATTGACGGAGATGGTGGTTCGCTCCAAATCCACTTAAATTACTGATTGATTGACTGATAACAGCTGCGGGTTTCGCATTCCAAACACTTTCTCCATAAGGGCGTGAGCCAACATCAAGTGCATTTTTTAATACTCCAGGTACTGAACGGTTATATTCAGGTGTGACGAACAAGACGGCGTCTACCCCGCTTACTGTCTCGCGGAATGAAACATACTCTTCTGGCGAATTACCATCGTACTCCTCATTGTAAAGCGGTAAATTGCCGATCTCGATAAATTCTGTTTCGTAACCTTCTGGAAATAATTTCACTACATTGTTAGCAATTTTACGTGAATATGATTCTTTTCTTAAACTACCAACTACAACACCAATTTTTGTCATGCAGAATCAACCCTTTTCGTTATTTTTTGCTTACATACTAGTAACATTCCCATCCCAATTAATTTTAAACATTAGATCGTTAAATTTATAAGATTCAGATTTTTTCAATAATAAGGCTTGCTTTTTATTTTTT
>CAZONN010000127.1:0-1620 GCA_964581235.1 uncultured Amphibacillus sp. | reverse complement strand
TGATTAGGGAAAGTAAGTGTTTTGCGTTTTTCTAAAAGAGAGCTTCGGTAGCTGAAAAGAAGCAAAAAATGCGGATGCTGAAAATGGCCTAGGAGCTGCATGCTGAACGTACAGATTATGTATAAGTAAGTGACGTCCGAGATTTGGTACTCGTTATCAATACCAAAGTATAAATGCCGATTGGCAGAGTACTTAATGAGGCTATTTGTGTAAATAAATAGCAAACTAAGGTGGTACCGTGTTGATGCCCATTCAACGCCCTTATTGTTCTTAACGGAGCAATAAGGGCGTTTTTTAATCTTTTAAATTTGAGAGGAGCATTTTACAATGAATGATTTATTAGTTTTTCAATCAGATTTCGGTTTATTCGATGGGGCTGTGAGTGCAATGTATGGCGTAGCAAAATCAGTCAGTCTTGATCTGCAATTGTATGATATCACACACGAGATTCCGACTTATAATATATTTGAGGCTTCATATCGTTTGTATCAAAGTACATCTTATTGGCCAGAGGGTACTGTGTTTGTGTCGGTCGTTGATCCAGGTGTTGGTTCTGATCGACTTAGTGTTGTTGCTAAAACAAATGACAATCAATATATTGTCACACCTGATAATGGGACGCTGACGCATTTAGCGCAATCAATTGGGATTAGTGAAGTTCGGGAAATTGACGAGAGGGTGAATCGCTTAGCGCGTTCTTATGAGTCGTATACGTTTCACGGGCGTGATGTCTATGCTTATACTGGTGCACGACTTGCTTCTAAGACAATTGGTTTTGAAGAGGTCGGTCCAAAGCTTGATGTTGAGAAACTTATTAAGCTTGATACGCCTGAGGTCAAAGTTGATGATCGTGTAATTAGTGGCAATATTGATATTTTAGATGTTCGCTTCGGTAATTTATGGACGAATATTAATAAGGACTTTTTTGAGCAAGAGGGCATTAAGTATGGGGATACGTTAGAGGTGACCATCTATGATCAGAATCGCCAAATTTATAAAAATGTGATGTCTTTTGGTAAGTCATTTGCGGATACATTGGTTGGTGAACCTTTACTTTTTATTAATTCACTTGAGAATATTGGTGTTGCCTTAAATCAAGGTTCTTTTGCCGATGCCTACCATATTAAGACAGGGTTGCATTCAAAAATTCAAGTCCGTAAAGCTGCTAAAATTGTTTATATTTAAAGAATTGTGATTGTGTAGGCTTACGTTTTACAATCCGTTATAAGTTTGTTTTAATAAAGATAGAATAGGTATGACATAAGCATGTCTGGAAATGATTAATAACTATTTCCCGGGAAATATCGACAAGAAATATTGTTGGGAGGATACATTTGTGGAGAAGATTATTTTCATTGAAACGGGCGTCGGGGTAGACACACATGGGCAAGATATTACCAAAGCGGCTAAACGCGCCGTTCAAAATGCGATTCATTCTAATTCAATGCCTGGAATTAAAGATTATCTACCTGGTCAGTCATTAGATAACATGCAAGTAAATATTGTTTTGGCGATTCCAGCTGACAAGGATTTGCTTGATCGTGATGCTGTAAAAGAGGAAATTCCTTATGGTGATGTGACTTTAGAGGTTGTTGACGGTGGGCTTGCTACAACAAGTGG
>CAZONN010000126.1:3607-4696 GCA_964581235.1 uncultured Amphibacillus sp. | reverse complement strand
TTTTAAATATAAAATATGGTAAGAATCAAAAGAAGGTTAAGGATGATAATGGAGATTATCCTATACTGGGAACAGGTGGCCTAATGGGCTATGCAAATGATTATTTATATGATAAACCTTCAGTTTTAATTGGACGGAAGGGAAGCATTAGAAAAGTTAGATATATAGAAAGACCATTTTGGACTGTTGACACATTATTTTATACAGAAATTAATGAGGGTATTGTTTATCCTAAATTTATTTACTATTACCTATCTCAAATTGATTTTAATTATTATAATGAAGGTACTACTATACCTAGTTTAAGAACCCAGACATTGAATCAAATTGAAATATCGATTCCTTATAAGAATGATCAATTAAAGATTCTAAATATTTTAGATCCAATTGATAAAAAGATCAAATTAAACAATTCTATTATTTTAAACCTCGAAGAAATAGCTCAAACTTTTTTCAAACGTTGGTTTGTTGATTTTGAATTTCCGAATGAAGACGGTGAACCATACAAATCAAGTGGTGGAAAAATGATTAAAAGTGAATTTGGTGAGACACCGGCTAAATGGAACTCAGTAAAGCTAAAAAATACATTTGATATCAAATATGGAAAAAATATGCCCAAAAAAAAGTTGATAGAAGATGGATATCCTGTATATGGTGCGAATGGTATCATAGGGTATACTAATAATTATTTGTATAAAGAATCACAAGTTATTATAACGTGTCGTGGCAATGGTTCAGGTGATGTCTTTAAGACTATCCCATTCGCTTTTATAACTAACAATTCACTTGTTCTTGAAGATAATAATTCACTAGGGGTTGACTTTACGAGATTTACAATTAAAAGAAATAATCCATATAATTATAAAACTGGATCTGCTCAACCGCAAATTACTATTACTAATATAGGTGAGATGAATATATTATTACCTGTGAGCAATATTTTGAAAGAATTTGAAAAACTGATTAAGCCTTTGTCAAATAAACAGCTTAAGGCTCAGTTTGAAAATGATAAATTAACAGAACTCCGTGACACTCTCCTACCAAAGCTTTTATCAGGAGAGATCGAACTACCAGACACGTTGGAGGTGA
>CAZONN010000126.1:0-3588 GCA_964581235.1 uncultured Amphibacillus sp. | reverse complement strand
GCTATCAGACTGAATTTGGCCCGGATATCGCTGTTGATGGTGATTATCCGGAACGTGACAGTTACGCTGATGTTGTTTTAATTGCGCGTTTGGAAGAGGCGTTACATCGGATCAATCCGACTGCCTCTCAAACGTCGATTGAACGAGCGATCCAATTGGTGACAATGATTCAGTCACCTAATTTGATCATTAATAACCGTAACTTTCAAAAGTATGTGACAGATGGTATTGATGTTGAATATCGGACTGCTGATGGTCGCAATGCGATAGAGAAGTTATGGCTGTTTGATTTTAACGAGCCAAATAACAATGACTTTTTAGCGGTCAATCAATTTACGGTTATTGAAGGGCGAAATAACAAGCGCCCTGATGTTGTTGTGTTTGTTAATGGATTGCCACTGGTTGTGATTGAGTTAAAAAACTCGACTAATGAGTCAGCGGGAATTACAGAAGGATTCCGTCAACTTCAAACCTACAAGTCTACCATTCCAACACTGTTTAACTATAATGCCTTTTTAGTGACAAGTGATGGAATCAATGCCAGAGCTGGTTCCTTAACAGCAAATGAAGAACGGTTTATGATGTGGCGAACAACGGATGGGGAAACAATTGCACCAACATCGACACCACAGCTAGAAGTGTTGCTGAAAGGCATGTTCAAGCAGCGTGTTTTACTCGACCTTCTAAGACACTTTATCGTCTTCCAAACAGACGGTGAAGATACATACAAAATTGTTGCAGCCTATCATCAATATTACGCAGTCAATAAAGCAGTCGAACAAGCCAAACGAGCAGCCGCAGAAGAGGGCGATCGTAAAATTGGTGTCATTTGGCATACCCAAGGATCGGGAAAAAGTTTATCGATGGTCTTTTTCACTGGAAAACTCGTCTTAGAAATGAATAATCCAACAGTCGTAGTTTTAACCGACCGAAATGATTTAGATGATCAATTGTATAACACGTTCTCTATTTCAAGCGATTTATTAAGACAAACGCCTAAACAAGCAGATAGTCGAAGTGATTTAAAAGAATTGCTTACTGTCGAAGCGGGTGGGATTGTTTTTACCACGATGCAAAAGTTTGCACCTGAAGAAGGTTTGAGTCATATGGAGGCCTTGACGACACGTAAGAATGTTATCGTGATGGCTGATGAAGCTCACCGAACACAGTACGGTTTTGAGGCTGAAGTAATGAAAAATAGTAGTGGCGTCGCAACGAAATACGGTTATGCGAAATATATGCGTGATGCATTACCCAACGCTTCCTTTATTGGTTTCACTGGAACGCCAGTCGAATTAGCTGACAAAAACACGCCAGCTGTATTTGGTGACTATATTGATATTTATGATATGACCCAGTCTGTTGAAGATGAATCAACTGTTAGAATTTATTATGAAAGTCGGATCATTTCATTAGATTTACCAGAAGGATTAGACCTTGATGGTGAATATGAAGAAATAACTGAACATCAGGAACAAACCGATCAAGATCGATTAAAGTCTAAATGGTCACGATTAGAAGCACTTGCTGGAGCAGAAAATCGTTTAGAGAACATGGCGAAAGATATTGTCGCGCATTTCGAAACACGTCAAAATGCAATGTTTGGTAAGGCGATGATTGTCGCTATGAGTCGTCGGGTTGCAATTGATTTATACGAACAAATAATCAGGCTCCGACCAGAGTGGCATTCAGATGATGACGATAAAGGCGTAATCAAAATCGTGATGACTGGAAGTTCGAGTGATCCAGAACATTGGCAGAAGTTTATTGGAAATAAAAAGCGTCGTGATCATTTAGCGCGCCGAATGAAAGATAATGATGATGAATTAAAAATTGTTATTGTTCGAGATATGTGGTTGACAGGTTTTGATGTGCCATCTTTACACACAATGTATGTCGACAAGCCAATGCGTGGTCACAACTTAATGCAAGCAATCGCTCGCGTGAACCGTGTTTTTCGTGATAAACCAGGTGGGTTAATTGTTGACTACATTGGTATTGCAGAAAGTCTAAAAGAAGCATTAAAACAATATACAGATAGTGATCGAAGCAACACAGGAATTGATACATCGAAAGCCGTTGATCTGATGCTTGAAAAGTATGAAGTGATTCAAGATATGTTGTACAAGCACGATTATGGGAAATTTTTATCCGAAAAACAAACAGAACGTATGCGGGCAATTACCGAAACGATGGACTTCATCATTGGCTTAGGAGAAGAAGATAAAAAGCATTTCTTAAAAACTGTGACTGAATTAGCTAAAGCTTTTGCTTTATGTGCGACAGAACCAGAAGCCCAGGACCTAAACGCTGAAATAGGCTTCTTTAAAGCGGTTAAATCAGGGATAATCAAACTAATTCCTTCTGTTGGTGGTAAACGAACGGGCGCTCAAATTGATGCACAATTAAATCAATTGATTTCTAAATCAATTATCTCCGATGAAGTCATTGATGTGTATGATTCACTCGGCATAGAAAATCCGGATATTTCAATTTTGTCAGATCAATTTTTAGAAGATGTCCGAGCCTTGCCCCAAAAGAATGTTGCGGTTGAATTATTGAACCGCTTATTACAAGGAAAGATCAAAGCAGTTCAGCGTGATAATTTAGTAAAAGCACGAAAGTTCTCTGCGATGCTTGAAAATGCTGTGAATCAATATAACAAGCGTGCGATTGAAACATCGAAAGTGATTGAAGAATTAATTGAACTCGCCAAAGAAATGAATGATTCATATAAGGCGGGCGAAGAGACAGGCATGATCAAAGAAGAAGTCGCTTTCTATGATGCGCTTGCCTCACATGATACAGCAGAAGAAGTACTTGGTGACGAAATTTTACGAGCAATTGCCCATGAGTTAACAAAGTCGATTAAAGAAAATATGAGCATCGACTGGAACTTACGCGAATCAGCAAGAGCAAAAATGCGGATCACTGTTAGGAGATTGTTAAAACAATACGGCTACCCACCAGATTTGCAGAAGATGGCGGTAGAGACAGTGGTGAAGCAGGCGGAGTTGATGGCGGGGGGCATGACTAATTAGCTAAACATCATGTGTAAGTTGATTATTATATTTGATGTTTCGCAATTTATCTATTAAGGGCGATATTAATGAAGAATGTTGAGGTGTGTAGATTATATGTTTATAGATTTTTACCGAATATTAGGTCTCTCTAAGAATGCCACAAAGGATGAAATAAAACGTAAGTATAGAAGGCTAGCGAAGCAGTATCATCCAGATCTAGGTGGGGATTCAGAAAGTTTTATTCTTTTGAATAGAGCCTATGAAACCTTATCAAATGACAGAACTCGCTATGCATACGATAAACTTTATGATGAATTTATAATGCAACACACCAACTCAAATAAAAGACATTATAAAGAAAATGATTCTCAAAACAGAGAAAGCAGTCAACAGAAATCTAATGCCAATTCTTATCGAACTTACAATGAAAATAGAGAAAAAACAACTGAGCAAGTGCAAAGAGATAAAGTGAAAAATAAAAATGGTTTTGAGATATATTTTAATTGGAAATTGTTTGGAACGCTATCTGTTATATTTAATCTGATTTTGATAAGTTATATAATTA
>CAZONN010000125.1:0-4796 GCA_964581235.1 uncultured Amphibacillus sp. | reverse complement strand
TTCATATTATCTACCCATGTAAGCTTGTTTGCAACGTTATTTAGTGCCTCACGAGAAGATATTTTTGCATTTCATCAAATGTCAGACTGTGTACTGGTACTAGACGAGATACAGAGCTATAGGAACGCTATATGGGCGGAAATCATTATTTTTTTAAATGTATGCGCAGAAGTTATGGGGATGAAGGTTATTATTATGTCGGCCACATTACCTGGTCTTGATTATCTTGCTGGTGAAAAGTGTCAGGTAAAGCGCTTATTACCAAATTCACAAAAATACTTTCACCATCCTTTATTTAAAAATAGAGTTCAAATATCTTATGAGTTGTTACATGAGAAGATGACTTTGAATTTATTAAGCAGACATGTATTACAGCATACGGGAAAGAAAATATTAGTGACTTTTATCAAAAAGAAATCAGCATATGCCTTTTTTGAATTAATGTGCCAAAAAGATTTACAGGGAACAACTGTACAGTTAATTACCGGAGACGATTCCATGTATGATCGGGAAAAAATCTTACGTCCAATCCGAGAAAATATGATATTTAATTTAATTCTCATTTCAACACAAGTGGTTGAGGCGGGGGTAGATATTGATATGGATATTGGTTACAAAGATATTTCGAAGTTAGACAGTGAAGAGCAATTTTTAGGAAGAATTAATCGTTCCTGCAAAAAGGAAGGATATGTTTATTTCTTTGATATGGATACGGCGAATCAAATTTATGCCGATGACTATCGAATACAGCAAGAATTAACTCTAGCTACGGAAGAAATGAGAGATGTATTAAAGGAAAAGGATTTTGGACGGTATTATCAAAAAGTTATGCAGATAGTAAGAAGCAGGCAAAATGAAAGTACCGGAAAGGATGGTCTGGAAAACTTTTTTGAGGAAAGTGTAAAAAAATTAAATTTTCCCGCAGTAGAGGAACGCATGCGTCTTATTAACGAGGATAGCTGGTATATGAGTGTGGTTCTCTGTCGAAGGCTTGAATTAGAGGATGGGGAAATCTTAGCTGGTGAAGAAATCTGGGAGGCATATAAAATGCTATTAATGGATACGGAACTAACATATGCACAGAGGTGTGTCATGCTGTCCCAGTTGAAGAGCCAGTTAAGTTATTTTATTTATCAAATAAAAAAGAATCCTGATTTACCATATGACGATATGATCGGAGAGCTGATTTGCATTCGTGAGGGTGAAAAGTATTTTGAAAATAATAAATTGAATAAAAAGAAACTGGAAGAGGATAGTATATTATTTATAGAATAAGGAGAGCAAAATGCAGGTGAATGGAACATTAGTAAATTATTATTTTCATTGTAAAAGACAATGCTATTTGCATGGAAATCGCTTAAATCTAGAGGATAATAGTGAGATTGTGAAAATCGGAAAGGCAATTCATGAAGAAAGAGCACAGAATAAGGATACTGAAATTGCCATAGATAATATTAGAATCGATAAGTTAACAAAAGAATATTTGACGGAAGTTAAAAAATCAGATGCAGATTTAGAGGCAAGTAAGTGGCAGCTGTTATTTTATTTAAAGGTGTTAAGGGAGAAAGGAATAGACCGAAAAGGGAAATTGGAATTTATTGAAAAAAATAGAACGGAACGCAAAGTTGTTTTTGTAGATTTAGGAAAAGAAGAGGAGCAAAGCTTGTCTCGATATGTAAATGAAATTAAGGAACTTTTAATGCAAGACCAAGTACCAGAAGGAATCATGAAACCTCAATGTAAGAAATGTGCTTATTATGAGTATTGTTTTATATAACTATAGAAAAGATTTAAAAGATAAAAGGTGGAGGTACAGATGGGTAGTACAAGATATATTATGTCAATGGGCGAATTGTCCAGAAAAGATAATTCCCTTTGCTTTAGAAAAAATGGAAAGAATGTTTATATTCCAATAGAAAATACTAAAGAAATTTATTGCCTAAATGAAGTATCTATTAATACAAAGCTTCTTGATTTTCTCAGCTATAATCAAGTTATTGTACATTTTTTCAATTATTATGAAGGCTATAGTGGAACTTATTATCCTAAGAATCATTATAACAGTGGGAAATTATTGGTTAAGCAAGTAGAAGCATTCCAAAATAACCGAATGGATATTGCGAAAGCTATTGTAAATGGTATTGGAATCAATATGGATGAAGTGCTATATCACTATTATAAACACAATAAGAAAGAAGTAAAGGGGACGATTGACTGGCTGCGCAAAGACTTTCCGAAGTTGGTAAAAGATTCTATGACACCACAGGAGTTGATGGCTTATGAGGGTGAGGCGTGGATGCGATTCTATGGCAGTTTTCGTTTTTTCTTACCGGATGATTTCGTTATGAATAAACGAGTGAAAAGGCCGCCGGATAACCCGATTAATGCATTAATTTCTTTCGGCAACACACTTCTATATACTAAAACGATTTCTGCAATATATAGAACTCATCTTGATCAAAGAGTAAGCTTTTTACATGAGCCATCTAGCGGTAGATTTTCACTCAGCTTAGATTTATGTGAAGTTTTTAAACCGGTTATTGTTTACCGCACTATTTTTGACTTAGTGAATAATAGAAAGCTGCAAGTAGAAAAACATTTTGATAAAAAGGTTAATTACAGCCTTTTAAATGAAGAGGGAAGAAAAATTTTTATAGAAGCATTTGAACAGAGGCTAGAATCAGTATATTTGCATCCTAAACTTAAAAGAAAAGTAAGTTATCGAACTGCTCTTAAATTAGATTGCTATAAGCTCATTAAATTTATTTTGGAATCTAAGGAATTCATACCCTTTTCTCTAAAGGAGGGAATGTAATGATAAAGAAGCTAAATTATAATTATGCCTTTGTATTTTATGATGTAAATGAGAAAAGAGTACATAAAGTGTTTAAAGTTTGTAAAAAGTATTTATCTCATTTTCAATACTCGGTCTTTAGAGGAGAAATTACACCCTCAAAGTTGATTCAGTTGCGTACTGATTTAAATAAAGTAATAAATCAAAATGAGGATTTTATTTGCATCATAAAGCTTATGAATGATAATGTTTTCGGTGAAGAAATATTGGGGAAAATAGATGTAGGTGTAGGAGAAGACATGATATTATAATTTTATTGCAAAATTTCATATAAAGTAAAAAAAATAATAAGTAATTTACCAAGTGAGCAGTAAGAAAATGATGCAATAAGCTTGAATATATCAATAAATTATTAAATATTTTCTATTTTTGAATTTTGGTACTAGTAGCTGGTAAAATTATTAGAATATATTGTATTTATGCTACTTTGATAGTATAGTGAAATATGTAGAATGTAGTAAAAGCAAGGGATTAATAACAACATAAGATGTTTTGAAATAATGAACTTACAAGGAAGATAGAACTTGCTAGAGAGATTAATAACAACATAAGATGTTTTGAAATCTCGGAAACTACAAAGAATGGCGTGCGGGGGCAAGGATTAATAACAACATAAGATGTTTTGAAATTCCGTCCACATGCCGAAAGAAGCAGCTCGAATTTGGGATTAATAACAACATAAGATGTTTTGAAATCTATTTAGAGGCACCATTTTTAGTATCTAATAAGATTAATAACAACATAAGATGTTTTGAAATGTTTTTGCGGTAAAGAGCGTGTCGATTACATGACGATTAATAACAACATAAGATGTTTTGAAATGACATAACCAACCGTGACAGCACGTATGCAGAGCTGATTAATAACAACATAAGATGTTTTGAAATACTCTTTGCATTGTTGCTGTCGCCTGAGTGCTTAGGTGATTAATAACAACATAAGATGTTTTGAAATATGCCTGCAGTCCGGTGTATTTTCCGGTTGCTGTTGATTAATAACAACATAAGATGTTTTGAAATGGTTCTTACTCAACTGGATCCATAGCACCAAAAGCGATTAATAACAACATAAGATGTTTTGAAATTTCATATTATTTTTCTCCTTGTTTTATATCTCCACGATTAATAACAACATAAGATGTTTTGAAATACTACAACGATAAAAGCATTAATAGGACATGCAAGATTAATAACAACATAAGATGTTTTGAAATTCTAGAAGCACTACATATCCTTGTACACCGTCTGGGATTAATAACAACATAAGATGTTTTGAAATTGGGTAAAACCGTGTGTCTCGGGATTGTTAATTGTGATTAATAACAACATAAGATGTTTTGAAATAACGAATGTTTATCTGTAATTGAAAATATGAGCTGATTAATAACAACATAAGATGTTTTGAAATTATTTTAACCGCCTTTACCTTTCTACTAAATCAAAGATTAATAACAACATAAGATGTTTTGAAATTATTCCTTGCAAGCATCTACTAAATCTTTTCGCTGATTAATAACAACATAAGATGTTTTGAAATAAGAGGCAGCAGGTAAGGCGATAGCGAGAATGATGATTAATAACAACATAAGATGTTTTGAAATGTGAAGAGCGGATTGACCCTGTGGATGCGATTATTGGATTAATAACAACATAAGATGTTTTGAAATAAAACACTATCTTAATGCCGAATGAAGCAAGGAGGATTAATAACAACATAAGATGTTTTGAAATATTCTAAAATGCCGGAAGTCCGCTAAAAACCAAAGGGATTAATAACAACATAAGATGTTTTGAAATTCTGTCTACCTCTCCCGGCTTATCGTATTGTTCAAGATTAATAACAACATAAGATGTTTTGAAATGGTATCACAACATCAGGTATAATTTCCATAGGTTGTGATTAATAACAACATAAGATGTTTTGAAATAGAAATGGCGGAGCT
>CAZONN010000124.1:3299-4813 GCA_964581235.1 uncultured Amphibacillus sp. | reverse complement strand
AAGAAACCACTTATTTTGGCAGGCCTTGGTGTAAGTCGTGAAAACGTTTCTGCCGAACTCACTCAATTTGCTGAAAAGCATAATATCCCAGTTGCAACTTCTTTTATGACAAAAGGAGCGATATCGGAGACATCAAAATTGTCTTTAGGTGTTGTCGGATTCTTTGTCGATGATTATATCAATGCTTATCTTGAAGAAGTCGATGTTATTCTCGCGATTGGCTATGATTTTGCTGAATTTGATCCATCTGAAATTAACCCAAGTAGCATTAAAACGATTATTAATATGCATACATTTGTTCAAGAAACTCATAAAAATTTTTCAATGGAAACGAAACTTATTGGAAATATTTCAGAAAGTATCACTAAATTATCAAGCACCTTAGGCAAGTACTGAGTCAAAAAATTTAAAAATAGTGTTCGTGAAAAATTAAATGCTGAATTTGAAGTTGACTATAAGGATAATATGAAATTGACAGAAGATTTGAATAGCCAATCAAAATAGCTATCATTTATTATAGTGTATCTTCCGATGGTTCTTGTAAATACTAAAAAAACAATGATCATGAAGGAGAATTCAAATGAATCAGAACCAATCAGCAAACAATCAATTAGATGTCAGCAAAAAAGCAAACAAAACAAATCCTGAAAAAGTAAAACAAGAAATTAAAAAAGACCTCAGCCAAGGCCAAGGTACAATAACCGCACGCGAAGCAGGTCATATGAGGGATTAATTGAAGTAAAAAAGCCAGTGAACGAATATGTTTACTGGCTTTTTGCTGTTTAAATATATTTAGTACAATGTTTATCCCTATGTTCGTTAAGTGCTTGAGTTAATTATCTATCGGTTGGTTCTTCAAAAAGTAATTAATTGGAACGAAAGATTTTTTATATTTGTATACGATATTTAGTCAAGTTATGTAAGTAGGGAGTTACATATCGGATATATTTGTTTATTTTGAAAGGCTACATCTGAATTGTATAAAATCCTTCAAAATTATTGTAATTTCGATAAAAAGTGATAAAAAAGTACTATCCTGAGTTTGACACTTAATCAAATGTAAAACTCTCTAAGACTTTGATATTAGAGGTTTTAGAGGGCTTATTTAATGGTTGGAAAAGTAAATTGATCGTCTAATTTAATTTTTGTTCCAACACACGTTACACTTATAATGAAAGAAAACAGATTAAGAAGTGTACTGCGACACGATCATCATTACGAACATAGACAAGCCTTGATATTAATTCACTTTCATAATACGATAGCTTTCTACTATTTTCCGGCGCTGATGGGTGCTTGTTCTTTATTCTTTTCTTCAGTTATTTTTTTGTATAGGCACGTGCCTATTCCTCTGGATCAATACCAGGATGCTTTGCGTGGGTTTCTTGTTCATTACCTAGCGCTTCAATGACTTTAGTAGTTGATTTCCTATAGATATCACGAACATTTTCAATAACTGAATAAGAAATAGAGTTTTAGAAACCTCTTTTTTGTTTCGCATAACTGACGCCTCA
>CAZONN010000124.1:0-3289 GCA_964581235.1 uncultured Amphibacillus sp. | reverse complement strand
AAATAGTACACAATATTAAAATGAGGAATTTGACAAAAAATAAGGCTGATCAAGGCTTTTCAGTGTTTTATGAAATTTTAAGTGTCAAACCCTGGATCAAAGTATCAATATAATTGTTGCTCCAGTTGATTATAAAGACAATACGAAATTAACGGAGAATTGAGTAAAAGTTAAATCGTAAAAAAATAATCCCCTCTATACAATTAAATGCAAAAAAGTGTTATAAAGAGTTAATTTATGAATAATATAGATTATTTATTATTGTTAAAATTTATTGGAAATGTTAGTATTAATAAAGTGAAGAAAATATAATATGAGGTGAGGTAAAATAATGAAAAACAAACAATTTTTATTAATGTTAATTAGTATCATAACTATTAGTATGTTAGTTGCATGTGTTAATAACAATAAAAAGGGAATATCTGATGATGAGTCTATGGAAGAAACTTCAGAGGAAGATGTAGATAATGAAGAAGAGACAGGAGTAGAATTTAATTATGATACAGTCAAAGAAAATAGCTTAAATCGCATTGCCTTTGATAATGTCGATAGCTTTGCAACAGAGTATCTTCATATAGATGATGATAGTCATGAAGCTTTTCATTATATGAGGATGAGTGGTACTGTAAATGATACAATTATTCACAATGATAAGTATTACTTTACCAATGCTAATATGCTAAACATTCATGATAAAAACTCTTTAGAGATGTTAGGTCAGTTTGGAGATGATACATTTAAAGCGCGGGGTGCTCATCATACTGATAAGTATTCTGTATTTCATACTATGATGGTAGAAGAACCTTTTATCACTATTTTTGATAGAGATACACAAGATTTGAAGCACATATCTATTGATACAAATGATGAAATAGGATTAAATAGTCATTATACTTTCAAAGATGATTTGATGTTAACAGGTGTTCATAAAGAGGATTCAGAAGGTCAAGAGAGATTTGATTTATATGCAATTAATTTAGAAACTGGTAAAAAAGAATTTGTATTAGAAAACTCACACGAACATATTTTTGATAAAAATAATGTAAAAATTGATAATAATCAACTTTACGCATTTGATGTGTATAATAATTTATACGCATTTAATAGACATACATTTGAAGAAATTTGGCGTATTGAAGATAATCGTATCCAATTTGTTATTTCTGAGATTGCGCAAGATGATAATTATTTATATGTATCATCGGATTCATCAGAAGTTTTTAGAATAGATAAGAGTGATGGTCAATACGAGCAAGTATTCTTTGATGAAGGGTATATTATTGGTGGAGTTAAAGCCTTTAAATATGATTTGTTAATTGTTCAAGGTGAAACACCACAACTTCTTGGTTTAATTGATTTGAATCAAGGTCAAGTGATTAAAGAGATTGAGTTTACTTCATCTACTATTAAAGAAGTTGAATTTAGAGATGGCTATTATATGCTACTTATAGATGAAGATGATAATAGCTTTATTGCTGAAATTCCTTTTAACACTGCCCCTAACGTGACTTTAATTGATATTGAGTTAAATGGTGGTTATGCGGGGCTAAGTATGCATGTAGTAAATGATATGCTTCATGTTGGAGCTAATCGACATTTTTATCTCTTTAAATAAAGTTCTTTAATCATTAATAAAACGTTTAGATAATTCTAAGCGTTTTTATAATTTAACTAGGTACGCTAAACTTATCTTAGTCGTACTCCTCATGAGTGTGTGGATTTAGTTTTTTTAATAGCTACTTTGTAGAGTACCTAATCCCCCCATTTAATGTTATGATAAAATGAGAAAATATAATCTTAGAGGAGGGAGTGGTGACTATGGGAGTTGAAGGCAGTCCAATCGCTAAAATAGAGCGGAATATGCGATACATAAACGGTATTATTAAACATAAGGGTAGGGAAATTTTGAAGAATTATGCCATTACAGCGCCACAATTTATTGCTTTACAGTGGTTACTTGAAGATGGTGATTTAACGATTGGCGAACTTTCACGTAAAATTAATTTAGCTTTTAGTACGACAACTGATTTAGTTGACCGGATGGAGAAAAATAAATTAGTTGAGCGGACGCGTGATACGAAAGATCGTCGTGTTGTTAGGATTCATCTGTTGCCAGTTGGGCGGAAAATTATTCGGGAGGTAATTGATCAAAGGCGAGTCTATTTGAGTCAGGTGCTAACTGATGTACCAGCGGATAAAGTGGCCATGCTTGATGACGTTTTGGAGCTTTTACTTGAAAAGATGCAGTGGGATCATGAAAATAATTAGAATGATAGAAAAAGAGGGATTAATTTGGATCAACCAATAGGTGTTATTGATTCGGGAGTTGGTGGTCTGACGGTAGCTCGTGAATTAATGCGTCAATTACCAAAAGAACAAATTATTTATTTAGGTGACACGATTCGCTGTCCGTATGGTCCGAGACCAAAGCATGAAGTGGTTCAATTTACTTTGGAAATGGTCGACTTTCTGATCAAAAAGAAGATTAAACTGCTCGTGATTGCTTGTAATACTGCGACAGCATTTACCTTAGATTTATTAAAAGAGAAGCTTGATATTCCCGTGATTGGTGTGATTCAGCCGGGGGCGAGGGCTGCGATTAAGGTGACAAAAACAAGACAGGTGGCTGTGATTGGGACAGAGGGTACGATTAATAGTCGGGCTTATCCTGAGGCATTGCAACAGATTTCTTCAAAACTGTCTGTCAGTGATTTAGCATGTCCTGAGTTTGTGCCACTTGTTGAGAGTGGGAATTTTTCGAAAAAGGAAACTAAAGCTGTTGTGCGAAAATCATTGACACCTTTAAAAGATGTGGAGGATCTTGATACATTGATCCTTGGTTGTACACATTATCCAATTATTGCTGATCAGATTCAAACTGAGATGGGTAATCAGGTGCAAATTATTTCTTCGGGTGAGGAAACGGCTCGTGAAGTGAGTACGATTTTGTCTTATCAACAAATAGCTTATAAAGGTGATCGGTTACCTGAGCATGTTTTTTATACGACAGGAGACCCTGATTTATTCGCACAAATTGCGAATCAGTGGATGGATGATCCTGTTCGTTCGGTTGAAAATGTCAGTATCGATCAAAGTCAAAACAAGTAGTCTTGCTACTTGTTTTTTTAATACAAGCAGGTCTAATTTTGAAAAAGAGCTCGTATACATATTAGTACAAACCATCTTGAGGAGGGTACGTATGAATATACGAGTGATAATGAAACGAATGAGTCAACTATTTTTAATTGTCACTCGTATATTCATACGTACCCTCCTCAAGATGGTTTGT
>CAZONN010000123.1:0-4841 GCA_964581235.1 uncultured Amphibacillus sp. | reverse complement strand
CTTTTATTTCTTGCAGTTCATATCCTTTATCGATTCTATCAAGTAATGTTTTAATCTCTATTGTTTGATTTTCAGGACTAATTTTCCATCTTTGAACTTCAATAATGTCACGATTCCCTCTTCGGACAAGAAAGCTTCAGAACTTACATTTCGACCGTTAAATTTAAAATTTACATAATTCATTTTTATCCTTCTCTCTTTTTAATATAAACCTTCACGTTTTAATTCTAAATAGTTTTCTTTTGATATCTGATTGAATATTTCATCTTTATCTTTATAACTCCAAGGTTCTTCATCCTCCTCACTTTGATCTTCATTGTACATCATTGTATCTAAATCTTTAGTTATATGATATCTAGGAATATAACCATCTGAATCTTCATTATCAATATCGTAATAGTATGCTATTTGCGTTACACCTTTATATTGAAACTCATCGACTATCATTCGTTTTTAGCAATTTAATAGGATAAACACTTATAAAAAATCAAGTTATGAATAATGCAGGGTTAATTATATAAATATTTAATAAGAGGATATACCTAAAGATAAACTACCAAAATAAACATAATAGTGGGCGAAATATTCACCAACAGAAGATCAGCTTGTCCTTCTCGGTGATTATATAAATAAAGGTCCAAATTCTATTGGCACGCTTCAGCTTGTCTCCGAACTACAACGGGAAGGCGCGATTGCTTTAATTGGAAATAATGAACTAGAATGGCTTACACAGAATACGAAAGATGTAAAAGAATGGATTCCTTTGCTTTCTTCTTTACTATACTGGAAAGAGTTGAATTCATTTATTTTTGTTCATTCGAGTGTTAAAAAAGGAATTCCCCTTCACAGGCAAAATAAAAGGGATTTAACCGGCCTAAATCCCCCTACTTTCGATGCTATTCCGAACAAGGTTGTAGTTTTCGGTCATACGCCTACCTTTCGATTAGGTATAGCCGGAAATCAAGTTTGGCTTCAGAAGGGAATGATGGGAATCGATACAGGAGCCGGGCATGGCTATACTTTGTCTCTCGTCGACTTATCCGCTTGGGAGGTTTACGGTGTTAATACATTTGGCAAACCAAATTTCACGCATTATTCCCTTGAAGCTCACATCGTAAAAGCTCATGTGCTCGATCAATCCATTTGAAATTATAGTAGGACTAGGGGTACTGTTCGACTACCTTATTTTTTCTGACTCGTAAATACTAAAATAAACAACAGCCACTATCCCTTATAAATAGGATCGTGGCTGTTGCTTTGTAACATTATCGGACTCGCTTCAAGAATGCCTTCGTCCGTTCATTTTCTGGATTATTAAAAATTTGTTCTGGTGCGCCTTCTTCGATAATTTCTCCATGATCCATAAAGATGACTCGGTCGGCAACTTCGCGAGCAAAGCCCATTTCATGTGTAACCACAACCATCGTCATATCTTCTTGCGCTAAATCTTTCATTACTTGCAGTACCTCACCCGTCAGTTCTGGATCAAGTGCTGAGGTCGGTTCGTCAAAAAGTAGAATTTCCGGATTCATCATTAACGCTCGGGCAATCGCAACTCGTTGCTTTTGGCCCCCCGATAACTTGCCAGGATAAACATTGGCGCGCTCGACGAGTCCAACCTTGGCTAGTAAATTTTCACTTTGCTTTTTTACATCAACCGCCGAAACTTTTTTTACAAGCTTCGGTGCTAATTCTAAATTTTCCTTCACGGTCAGATGGGGAAACAGTTGAAAATGTTGGAAAACCATTCCCATTTTCATTAGCGTTTCTTTCATTTCCCGCTTCTTTGCATAAACGCCATCTTTTACAATATATTCTCCGTCAACGAGAATCGAGCCACGTTCAATCGTCTCTAGCTGAACGAGACTGCGTAACAATGTGCTCTTCCCTGAACCCGAGGGTCCAATAATTGCAACGACTTCTTTCTTATCCACGGTGAAACTAATTCGCTTTAACACTTCGAGATCATCAAAGGACTTTTTTAAATCCGTTACTTCAATTAATGCCATAGCCGCTCGCCCCCCTTATTCATACGAATACTTTCTTTCTAATCTTTTCAGTAACCACGTGAGTACAAGGGTGATGAGTAAGTAAATCAGTGCTGCAACAAAAAACGGGACGATCGTAAAATCACGGTTTACCGCCGTTTGCGCATAATGAAGTAGCTCTGGAACGGCTACTGCGTACAGTAAAGCAGTATCTTTCACCAATGTAATCGACTCGTTCCCCACACTCGGTAAGGCAATTCGGAACATTTGCGGTAAAATTATCTTCCGCATCGTTTGGAAGCGATTAAGTCCGAGTACTTGCGCTGCTTCATATTGGCCTTTATCAATTGCAAGCAAACCACCACGGAAAATCTCCGCAAAATATGCCGAATAGTTTAGGGCAAACCCAATACAGGCAGCTGTGAAACGGTCAAGAACGAGATACTCACCAATACCTGGAATTAACGGCAAACCAAATACAATAAATAATAATTGTAATAATAATGGTGTTCCCCGCATCACATAGATGAACAGTTGTACGATCCACGACAATGGCTTAAATCGGCTGCGAACACATAATGTTAGCAAGAAACCAAGGGGTATCGAAAAGACGATGACGATTGCAAAAAGCATTAACGTCACCTTAGCTCCCTCTAACATTGGCCTGATAATCATCGAAATGTAATCAAATGACATAAAATATTCTCCTCAAAGGTACAACTTATTTCAAGACTTTCTCTTCTCCGAACCATTTTTCGGAAATTTCAGCAGCTGCGCCATTTTCAATAACCGCATCAATCGCAGCTTGAAGGTCCTCTAGCAATGCTTCATTTCCCTGTTTTACCCCTACAGCATATTGTTCCGGTGCAAGGGATTCTTCTAGTAATCTAAATTTATCTGGTTCAATCGTCATATAATAGTCAACAGCAACTTCATCAATAACTACCGCATCGACACGGCCATTACTTAAATCTTGTAGTGCTAAGACGTTCGTCTTATACTCATGAAGTTCAGCAATTTCATCCCGAATCGGCGAATCGTTCAATGCATTTACTGCCGATGATTGTGCTTGCACTCCTACATCACTACCAGCGAGGTCTGTAAGTTCGTTAATCTCAGACTCAATTAACGTTGCAATTACTTGGGTATTTTCTAAGTATGGATCCGTAAACAGAACTTTTTCTGCACGTTCTTCCGTAATCGTATAACCATTCCAAATTAAATCAATTCGACCACTATTTAACTCAGACTCTTTCGCACTCCAGTCGATCGGTTGAAATGTAATTTCTTTGTCCATTTCTTCTACAACTGCACGAGCAAAGTCAATATCAAAGCCAACAATCTCATTATCTTCATCACGGAATCCCATCGGTGCGAATGTATCATCAATACCGACGATAATTTCTGTTTTTTCATCATTCGCCTCAGCGCTTGTATCTGTTTCCTCCGCTCCTCCATCCGAATCCGAGTTCGAACAGGCGGCTAAAAGTAAGACGAATAAAATTGTTAGTGCACTCAACAAACGTTTCATTTTGTACTCCCCTTATACTATCTATATATTTGCCAAACACCCTTTGAATTTTCTAATTGCTAAGCATTTTAACGATTTAGCGAACTAAAGTGCTTGGACAGAAAAATATTATCATTTCATTGTGGAAAAGTCAATATAGGAGCATTTCAAAAGTTTTACAAACACTATTTCATTTGATAACAATAGGACGACTCCTCTTCCCATGCTGCTTTTTATAGATCTCGATTGCTGATTTTCATCAAAAAAGATTTATTTTAAGATATTGTTCTTCATACATTAAACTACCACAGTGAAAGGCACTGTGGTGGACTAAAACTATATATTTTTTTATCCTTCCTAGATTGTAATATTAAGCTAGACAAATAAAAAGGTCATTTATGATACACTCTTACTATACTTCCACCACGAAGAATAGGAGAGATCATAAATGACCTACACCCATCTTACCACGGATGAATTAGTAATGATAGAAGCTTATTATCAACAAAATATTTCTGTTACGATCATCGCTGAGCGCTTAAAGCGTTCGCGTCAACCCATTTATAACGTCGTTCACTTTTTGAAGCAGGGTAAGTCAGCGATCGATTACTACAAACGCTACAAAGAAAACAAAAGGCGATGCGGTAGACGTAAGATCTCCTTGCCTAAAAAAGAGCAGGAATACATCAAGGAAAAAGTTGCCCTTGGATGGACACCGGACGTTATTATCGGACGCGCTGAAAAGTCGATCAGTTGTCCAATGAGAACGTTATATCGCCGCTTTGAAGACGGTGAATTTGATCGAACGACGCTGCCTATGAAAGGTAAAAGAAAACCTAACGGACACAAGAAAAGACGAGGAAAACAAGCTTCCAAACGTAACATCTCTGAAAGAGAAAAAGACTATCCTCTGTTTAAAAATGAATTCGGTCACATTGAAGGTGACACGATCGTTGGTGCTCATCACAAAAGCGCCGTTATCACGTTGGTAGAACGACTGTCTAAAGCCATCATTACTTTAAAACCAGAAGGTAGAAAAGCAAGTGATATTGAAACAACATTAACAGAGTGGTTTCAATCATCTCCTAGAAATCTGTTTAAATCTTTCACCTTTGATAACGGGAAAGAATTTAGTAATTGGAAATCGTTGTCCAACCAACATGATGTCTCAATTTACTTTGCAGATCCAGGAGCCCCTTCACAACGTGGGTTAAATGAACACTCAAACGGCTTGCTTAGAAAAGGTGGTTTGCAAAAGGAAATGGACTTCAACCAAGTCGATCAGACCTTTGTTTCTGCAGTAGCTGACAAGAGAAATCAAATACCTAGAAAATCATTAAATT
>CAZONN010000122.1:0-4844 GCA_964581235.1 uncultured Amphibacillus sp. | reverse complement strand
TTGTGATTAATTATTTGTTCTTCTGTTTATTTTCTTGCAATCTGTAGGTGTTTTGTTTTAATTTTGTGATATGATAGAGAGTAACCAAAGGGAATTTGGAATGTTTTTGAGAATTTTGAGGAAGATTGAGAAGGGAGATTTGACAGAATGACTGTAAAACGTCGATTATTTACATCAGAATCGGTAACTGAAGGCCATCCAGATAAAATCTGCGATCAAATATCAGATGCCGTCTTAGATGCAATACTAAAAGAAGATCCACTTGCTCGCGTTGCTTGCGAGACAACAATAACAACAGGTCTCGTCCTTGTTTCGGGTGAGATTACAACATCAACATATGTTGATATACCTAAAATAGTTAGGCAAACAGTTAAGGAAATTGGTTATGTCGATTCAGCATTTGGTTTTGATTATGAAACGTGTGCTGTGTTAACTGCAATTGATGAACAATCTCGTGATATTGCTGAAAGTGTTGACCGTTCATTGGAGGCTCGTCAAGGGCTGATGAGTGAAGAAGAAATAGAAGCAATCGGTGCCGGAGATCAAGGGTTGATGTTTGGCTATGCAACAAATGAAACAGCTGAATTTATGCCATTACCGATTTCGTTAGCACACCAACTTGCTAAGCAACTGACTGATGTTCGTAAAAACGATACGTTAACATATTTGCGTCCAGATGGTAAAACACAAGTCACGATTGAATATGATCAAGATAATAAACCTGTTCGGATTGATACAATTGTTATTTCAACCCAACATGATGCTGAAGTGACTTTAGAGCAAATTCAAAAAGATATGAAAGAGCATGTCATTCAAGCAGTCGTTCCAGCTGAACTATTAGATGATGAAACAAAGTATATTATTAATCCATCAGGTCGCTTCGTAATTGGTGGGCCACAGGGAGACGTCGGTTTAACTGGCCGAAAAATTATTGTTGATACGTATGGTGGTTATGCACGTCATGGTGGTGGTGCTTTTAGTGGTAAAGATGCGACAAAAGTTGACCGTTCGGCATCATATGCTGCTCGTTACGTTGCTAAGAATATTGTTGCAGCAGGACTTGCCGATAGCTGTGAAGTTCAGTTGGCCTATGCAATTGGTGTCGCTGACCCTGTATCAATTGCAATCGATACATTTTCATCGGGCAAAGTTAGTGAAGAGATACTTGTTGAAGCGGTTCGATCATTATTTGATTTACGTCCAGCAGGTATTATTAACATGCTCGAACTGCGTCAACCAATTTTCAAGCGAACAGCAGCCTATGGTCATTTCGGCCGCACAGATTTTGAATTTTCATGGGAACGATTAGATAAAGTTGAGGCAATAAAAAATTTTGTTGCAGAAAAATAATCGGATTAGCTAAACGATAAATGGAGTGAATCAGATGAAAGAGCGTGACTATCGATCGGCACCCCGCTTAGCTAAGACGGGTATTAGAAGAATAATACCTGCAGTTAATGAGGAATTGGCCTATTGGAAAAGTAGGGCAAGTGAAATTCCGAATTCTAATCTTCGTAAACAGGCAATGATGAGCATTGAATCAAAAACATTTCACGCCCAAGGTGGCGGAATATATTCAATGTTAGCCGGTGAAAACTGGCGTGAGGCAGTCACTTTTATTGTTGCTTATCAAACGATTAGTGACTATTTAGATAATCTCTGTGATCGTAGTGATGTACTAGATCCGATTGATTTTCGTTTATTGCATCAATCAATGTTAATGATTTTTAATCTTTCAACTAAAGAAGTGAATTACTACCAGTATCGTGATGATCAAGATGATGGCGGTTATTTAGCAGAACTTGTCCAAGTTTGCCAAGAAAAACTACGCCAACTACCAAGCTATGTTGCGATTAAAGATGATCTACTAAATTTAGCGACAAAATATATTGATTTACAAGTTGATAAACATGTTGTCCCACATGAACGCGTGGATCGTTTAGTTAAATTATTTGAAGCTAGTCAGCTGACTGATCCAACGATGACCTGGTATGAGTATGCTGCAACTACGGGTTCCACGTTAGCTATTTTTTGTTTAGTTAGTTATGCCCATCGCGAAGATGGTTTGACACGGGCAGTAAGCAAACAAATTTACGATAGTTATTTTCCGTATGTTCAAGGGCTACATATTTTATTAGATTATTTAATTGATCAGGAAGAAGACAGGCTAGAAGGTGACCTTAATTTCTGCTTTTATTATCCGACAAATGAAAAAATGGTCGAGCGAATTGTCTACTTTATTAAACGAAGCGAGCAAGCAATTCGTCAGCTGCCAGATGAACATTTTCATCGCTATATCTACCAAGGCTTACTCGCACTCTATTTAAAAGATCCAAAAGTGAATCAAATAAAAAATGGCAAGCAAATTAAAAAATCATTATTAAAAGCAGGTGGTGCCCGTGCTCGATTTTTCCATTACGGGCTTCGCTTAATCAATCAGTATACAAAAGAGACAGATCAAGTTTTCTAACTTAATCTGTCTCTTTTTTTTCAATTGCTAAAACAAATGGCGGGCTATTTTTTTGATTAATAAATCCGTAACGTAGGACATTAAAATACTTTTGATCAAATTGGCTGAAATAATCTAATAGAGCATTTTTTTCTTCTTCTCCACCAGGGTGCCCGTGATAAACGACACAAACAAGGATTCCACCTTGCTTCAATCGATCGATAATTTGTTTGATTGCTTCAATCGTTTGAGTTGGTTTAGTAATGACCGCTTTGTCACTACCAGGTAAATAACCGAGATTAAAGATTGCTGCTGTAATTTGCTGATCAACATATTGACTAATTTGGTCATGGCTATCGTGAATTAATTCAACATTTGACAAAGACTCAGCCACAAGACGCTTCTTAGTGTTTTCAATCGCCTCAGCCTGAACATCGAAAGCATACACTTTTCCCGTATCGCCAGCAGCTCGACTGAGCATCACCGTATCATGGCCATTACCACACGTTGCATCTATGACGCAATCGCCAGGCTTGACAACTTGCTCAATTAATTGATGAGCGAATGGAATTACACGTTTTAACATAATTGAACTCCTTTTTTATAAAAAATTTCCTTTCGTTATTTTATCATAAGCAAATTGATTCCGCACAGTCAATTTTACGGTATATGCCTCGATGACTTGACAAATACAAGCTATTTCACTAAAATACTGTTAAAATATGAAGAACGACGATGAGAAGGAATAGTAATCAATTGAACAAGCCTATAGAGAGATAACGGTCGCTGAAAGTTATCCTTGTCAATGATGAACTCGCCTTTTATGTTGCGATTGTGAAATCGAGTAATAATCGCCGTATTCTGCGTTAAAGAAAAACGAAGTGAACATTATTAATGATGTTAATTTTGGGTGGTACCGCGGGAAAAAGTTCTCGTCCCAGTTTTGGGATGAGAACTTTTTATTTTTACGAACTGATGTTCCAAAAATGACTGATTTGAAATAAGGGAGGAACACGATCATGGCTTATGATCATAAGAAAATTGAAACAAAGTGGAATCAATATTGGTTAAAGAATCAAACATTTAAAACGGATGCACACTCTAACAAGGATAAATTCTATGCGTTAGATATGTTCCCGTATCCTTCAGGGTCTGGTTTGCACGTTGGACATCCAGAAGGTTATACGGCAACAGATATTTTATCGCGAATGAAGCGGATGCAGGGCTATGAAGTTTTACATCCAATGGGTTGGGATGCTTTTGGTCTACCGGCAGAGCAATACGCACTAGATACAGGAAACGACCCAGCAGAGTTTACCGATAAAAATATCGATACATTTAGACGACAGATTCAAGATCTTGGCTTTTCATATGATTGGGATCGTGAAATTAGCACAACTGACCCGGACTATTATAAGTGGACGCAGTGGATTTTCCTAAAACTATATGAAAAAGGACTAGCTTATATTGATGAGGTGCCTGTTAACTGGTGCCCAGCTTTAGGAACAGTGCTAGCGAATGAAGAAGTAATTGACGGTTTAAGCGAACGCGGGAGTCACCCAGTTGAAAGAAGACCAATGAAACAGTGGATGCTTCGAATTACTGCCTATGCTGATCGCCTACTAGAAGATCTAGATGACCTTGATTGGCCAGAAAGCATTAAAGAAATGCAACGAAATTGGATTGGACGTTCTGAAGGTGCGAATGTCACTTTCGATGTAGCAGGACAAGATGAATCATTCACTGTCTTCACAACTCGACCAGATACATTGTTTGGTGCGACATATGCTGTGCTAGCACCCGAACATAAACTCGTTGAAAAAATTACAACAGCAGATCAAAAAGACCAAGTAACTGCTTATATTGAAAAAAATAAAACAAAAAGTGATTTAGAACGAACAGATTTAGCGAAAGAAAAGACGGGTGTATTCACTGGTGCTTATGCAATTAACCCGATTAATAATCAGGAAATCCCAATTTGGATTGCTGATTATGTTCTTGTCAGCTATGGAACTGGAGCAATTATGTCAGTACCAGCTCATGACCAACGTGACTATGAATTTGCTAAAACTTTCGACTTAGATATTATTCCAGTATTAGCAGGCGGTAATATAGAGGAAGAAGCCTTCACTGAAGACGGAAAACATATCAATTCAGGTTTTCTTGATGGTTTAAATAAAGAAGATGGGATTAATAAAGCCCTTGACTGGTTAGAAAAAGAAGGTAAAGGTGAACGCAAAGTAACATATCGCTTGCGAGATTGGTTGTTTAGCCGTCAGCGTTACTGGGGTGAACCGATTCCAATCATTCATTGGGAAGATGGGACAACAACAGGTGTTGATGAGAGTGAATTACCAGTCATTTTGCCTAAAACAACTGAAATTAAACCATCTGG
>CAZONN010000121.1:0-4868 GCA_964581235.1 uncultured Amphibacillus sp. | reverse complement strand
AATACAGACAAGTGGGAGGAAATGCAGACAAGTCAGACAAAATACAGACAAGTGGAAGGAAATGCAGACAAGTCAGACGAAATACAGACAAGTGGGAGGAAATGCAGACAAGTCAGACGAAATACAGACAAGTGAGGGGAAATACAGACAAGTCAGACGAAAATTTTCAACAAAAAACACGCCCCACCAATAGTGAGACGTGCTTATTGAAAGTTATTCCATCCACTCTGTATGGAATGTACCCTCTTTATCAACGCGTTCATATGTGTGAGCACCGAAGTAATCACGTTGCGCTTGAATCAAGTTAGCAGGTAAAGTTGCTGTACGATAGCTATCATAGTACGCTAAAGCACTTGCGAAACCTGGAACTGGAATCCCTCGCTCCATTGCGATTGCTAAAACTTTTCGCAATGATGTTTGATATTTTTCAACAATTCCTTTGAAGTAGTCATCAAGCATCAGATTCGCAATCCCTGGATCACGGTCATAAGCATCTTTAATATTTTGTAAAAATCGAGCACGAATGATACAGCCACCACGCCAAATCATCGCAATCTCACCATAATCAAGATTCCAATCATATTCTTCAGAGGCCGCTCGCATTTGGGCAAAACCTTGTGCGTATGAGGTAATCTTACTCATGTAAAGTGCCTCGCGAATCGCTTCGATCAACTCATCTTTGTCACCATCGTATGGCGTATCCTGAGCTGACGGACCACTCAAAACTTCACTTGCCTTAACGCGTTCATCTTTCAGCGCAGAAATAAAGCGAGCAAATACAGATTCAGTTACAACAGGTAAAGGGACACCAAGATCTAGCGCACTTTGACTTGTCCACTTACCAGTTCCTTTTTGACCAGCTTTATCAAGAATAACGTCAACCATCGGCTTGCCAGTCTCATCATCTGTCTTTGTGAAAATATCTGCGGTAATTTCGATTAAATAACTATCGAGTTCACCTTTATTCCACTCGGCAAAAACGTCATGCAAATCATCTGCAGACAAACCGAGAATGTGTTTTAACATAAAATATGCTTCACTAATCAACTGCATATCGCCATATTCAATTCCGTTATGCACCATTTTCACATAGTGTCCTGCACCATTTGGTCCAATATAAGTCACACACGGATCGCCATCAACTTTTGCTGAAATCGCTTCGAAAATTGGCGCAACATGTTTGTAAGCTTCTGCTTGACCACCAGGCATAATCGATGGACCTAATAATGCACCTTCTTCACCACCGGAAACGCCCGTTCCGATAAAATGAATCCCTGATTCATCCAACTCTTTATTGCGGCGAATCGTATCACGATAATAAGTGTTTCCACCATCAATTAAAATATCGCCATCGTCCAATAATGGTTTTAGCGCTTCAATTGTCGCATCAGTTGCAAAACCTGCTTGCACCATTAACATGATTTTTCGCGGCTTTTCCAACGCATCTACAAATTCTTCAATCGTTTTTGTACCTAAAAAGTTCTTTCCTTTTGCTTCATTATTCATAAAGTCTTCTGTCCGTTGGTAGGTTCTGTTAAAAACTGCAACAGAATAACCTCTACTTTCGACATTTAAGGCAAGGTTTTTCCCCATAACAGCTAATCCGATCACACCAAACTGTTGCTTAGTCATATTTAATAAACTCCTTTTTTCAATAGAATTCTCATTTTATCATACTTTGAAAAAGCCAAAATCGCAACTTTTTCTAATTTAACAAAAAAGCCTCTAAAGATAACTTATAACAGTTTTGATAAGGATGCAAATGAATTTTTGTAAAATTCGATTATTTCTAATTAATTACTTCCTAAAACAAACTTTTCAATCGCAACTGCGACTCCGTTCACGTCATAAGAAACTGTTTCCCAATCAGCAACTTCTTTAACAGTATCTTGAGCATTCCCCATCGCCACACCAATGCCAGCTGCTTCAATCATTTTTAAATCATTAATACTATCACCGACTGCCATCACTTGATCAAAACTAAGGGCCAACTTGTCGAGTAAGTATTCAATCGCACTCGCTTTATGAACTCCTTTTGGATTCAACTCCATATTCGTTAAACTTGAATTACTTAATTCTACAGAATCCACTTGAGAAAATTGTCGAATCATTTCGTTTCTAACGTGATCATCTTCAACGTTAAAGCCGAATTTCAACCACTCTTTGTCTAGATAGTCTGCTGGCAATTCATTACGAATGATTTGGTCAGCTGAAACAAACCAAGAATAGACTGAATACTGACTTTGAATCTTGATAATTTGTTTAACTGTTTCCCGATCTAGTGGATGTCGATGGAGCAACTCACCTTCAGTTGTCCAAATTTCGCCACCATTAACATTAATCATGTAGCGAACACCAAGCTGCTGACCAAGCTTCAGGCTTGTTGTTCGACTACGACCAGTAGCAATAACAACTTCAACTCCAGTATCTTGTGCGCTTTTTATCGCCATCAGATTTTCCTTAGAAATTAAATCTTCGCCATACTTAACTAATGTACCGTCTAAATCTAAAGCGATTAACTTTATCTCTTTACTCAAAAAAATCCCCCTCTCATCTCTAACTAAATGATAGCATGACGATTGAATAAGGGGAAATGAAACTTCCTATGATAATTACTAGAAATAGAATCGTTACTTTTTACCCCAGTAAGTTTTCGAATATATTGTGAATCTTTTCCCAATAATCTGATTTTTCCTGATTATCTTATTGACGATTCGGCAAAATACTGTTAGGATTTTTATGATAACTAAAAAGCTGCGATGAAGATTATGGGTCACACTATAATTGGAGCAACTTCTGGAGAGCTCGCTTTGGCGACACCGAAGGATTCACAATCTCAGGTAGAAGGACAGAAGACAACGAAATCAAATCGATTTTATTGTTGACACTGGGATGGGAGCTAAAACTCCGATCTTTTTTATTTTTCAAAAAATATATAGGGGTGAAGAGGATGCAAAAACGTGCAGTGGTAACAGTAGTTGGGAAAGATCAAGTGGGCATTATTGCTCGTGTTACAAATGTGTTATCGGAATATAACATGAACATCCATGATATTAGTCAAACGATTTTACAAGACTATTTTACGATGATGATGATTGTTAATATTGCAGAGCAAGATCAATTAGAACATGTATTGGCAGCGTTTGATAAAATTGAAGATGAGATGAATCTGAGTATTAGCATTCAACTTGAAGATGTTTTTCAAGCGATGCATCGGATCTAAGGGGAGGAATATTAGTGACAATCGCTCATAGTGAAATTCAAGAAACAATCCGGATGGTCGAATTAGAGAGTCTTGATATTCGTACCGTCACGATGGGAATCAGTTTACGCAATTGTGCGGATAGTAATTTTGAAGTTGTTAAAAAGAAAGTCTATGAAAAAATTGTTGATTATGCAGGTGAGCTGAAAGCAACCGCTGAACAAGTCGCAAAAGAGTACGGAATTCCGATTATTAATAAGCGCGTGTCAATTACACCAATTGCAGAAATTTTAGGTGATGCGACCGTTGCACAAGCTGTTGAACTTGCACAGGTACTCGATCAGGCAGCTAAAGATATCGACGTCGATTTTATTGGTGGTTACTCAGCACTTGTTCATAAGGGAATGACGAATAGTGATGCAACGTTATTAAATGCAATTCCTGAAGCACTTGCGACAACAGAGCGAGTGTGTAGTTCTGTTTCAATTGGCTCAACACGTGCAGGGATTAATATGGATGCCGTCCGTAAACTAGGTGAGATCATTAAGGAAACAGCCGAATTAACGAAGGATAATCAAAGTATTGGTTGTGCGAAATTTGTTGCCTTTTGTAATCCAGTTGAAGATAATCCGTTTATGGCGGGGGCTTTCCATGGGGCTGGAGAAGGTGAAGCTGTATTAAGCGTTGGGGTCAGTGGACCTGGTGTTGTGCTTAATGCGTTAAAACGTTATCCAGATGCAGATTTGGGTGAAGTTGCTGACGTGATTAAGAAAACAGCTTTTAAAATTACTAGAGCTGGTGAATTATTAGGTCGTGTCGTTGCAGAAAGATTAAAGGTGCCATTCGGAATTATGGATTTATCACTTGCTCCGACAAATGCTACCAATGATAGTGTCGCAGAAATCCTTGAAGAAATCGGCCTTGAAAGTGTCGGTACACATGGAACAATCGCGGCACTTGCATTAATGAATGATGCGGTTAAAAAAGGTGGCGCGATGGCGAGTTCTTATGTTGGGGGCTTGAGTGGTGCGTTTATTCCTGTCAGTGAAGACAATGGAATGATTCGTGGGATTGAAGATGGCTCACTTACATTAGATAAACTTGAAGCAATGACTTGTGTCTGTTCTGTTGGCTTGGATATGATCGCTTTGTCAGGTGACGCGACAGCAGAAACATTATCAGCTATCATTGCCGATGAAGCTGCGATTGGGATGATCAATAAGAAAACAACGGCAGTCCGTGTTATTCCAGTGATCGGAATGGAAGAAGGCGAAATCGTTGAATTCGGTGGCCTACTCGGTCGCGCACCAATCATCGGTGTCAAACCATTCAGCTCAGAAAAAATGATCAAACGAGGCGGAAGAATCCCCGCCCCACTACAATCAATGATAAATTAATAATTAGCAGATCATCAAAAAAATTATAATTGAGCAATAAAATATCACTCATCTTGATTAAATGCACATGACTAGTAGCTGAAATATGCGAGACACCTGTGGGAAAAGCACGAGTCCGAAGATCCACTCCGGAAAGTGAATTTCTTACCGGAGTTAGCTGAGGCCGTGCCCACGGTAAGCGAGTATATTTCAGCTGCGGTCATACATATTCTCTTTTGTCTAGACTTTACATCCATAACTCTAACCCACTAATAACTCCACTCATCCCT
>CAZONN010000120.1:0-4947 GCA_964581235.1 uncultured Amphibacillus sp. | reverse complement strand
AATCTCATTACCAAAGGTTGTCCAAGCTTATTCAATTATACAATCGAATTATATTGAGCCAATTGAGAATGAAGATTTAGTTGAAGGTGCTATACGGGGAATGCTAACAATTTTAAATGATCCCTATAGTGAGTATATGGACTTAGAAACGATGGAACAATTTAATGAACAGATTGGATCATCATTTGAAGGAATCGGTGCAGAGGTAAGTATGGTCGGTGATCGTGTGACAATTGTTGCACCGATCAAAGGTTCTCCTGCAGAAAAAGCAGGGCTAAGACCAAATGATCAAGTTTTCACAGTAGATGGTGAAAGTGTTGAAGGTCTTGATTTATATGAGGCTGTTGCGCTTATTAGGGGTGAAAAAGGTTCAGAAGTTGTCATCGAAATACAACGTCCAGGTGTACCTGATCTGATCCAATTTACTTTAGTCCGTGATACGATTCCACTTGAAACAGTTTATGCAGAAATGGTTGAAACAAACGACCATAAAGCAGGCGTCATTCAAATTACTTCATTTGCTGAACAAACAGCAAATCGTTTTCAAGAAGAACTAACATCCTTAGAAAATCAGGGAATGGACGGTTTAGTAATAGATGTACGTGGTAATCCAGGTGGTTTATTAGATGTAACAGAAGACATTTTAAAACTATTTATTCCAAGTGATCGACCTTATATGCAAATTGCTGATAATGAAGACAATAAAACACGCTTCTTTTCTGATCTAGAAGAAGCTAAAGATTATCCAGTTAGTGTGCTCATTGATGAGGGAAGTGCTTCAGCTTCTGAAATTCTTGCGATTGCATTGAACGAGACGATTGATGCAGAAATTGTCGGTCACACTAGTTTTGGTAAGGGAACAGTTCAACAGACAGTTCCATTAGGTGATGGCAGTACATTAAAGTTAACAATTTTAAAATGGTTATCTCCTGAAGGGCGATCGATTCACGAGGTAGGAGTAGAGCCAACGATTGAGGCTTCACAACCAGAGTATTATTATACAGCACCAATCCAAGTTGAAGAAACATTGAAACTTGATGAGACGAATGTTAATATCGGCTATGCTCAAGTCATGTTAAAGGCGCTTGGTTATCCGGTTGATCGAGAAGATGGTTACTTCAGTGAAAAGACTGAGCAAGCAATTAGAGATTATCAGACAGATCGCGAACTGACTGTCAATGGTGAACTCGATCAAGAGACAGCTAATGCTATTGTTGCAGATGTGATCGAAAGAATCCGAAATGACGAAGATGATTTACAAAAGAATCAAGCAATTAAAGCATTATTTAACTAAACCGCTCACCTGAGCGGTTTTTTTATCAACTATATTTGATTAAACATTTTTTTCTAAAGTCAAACGCAAGTCACTGTACTTATGGTATAGTTAAAATAAGCGAAGATTTTGCATGGAAAATACTAATGGTGTCGAATTCAATTCAGCAATTATTAAGAACGTTTCCAGATGGGGGTTGTTAGGATGGAAAATTGGTTACTTGAAATCGGTAAAGCATTTGTACGTTTATTATTAAATCCTTTATTGTATTGGTTTGTTTTGATTACATTCTTTGCATCACTATCTCGAATTAAACGGGAACGAAAACAATTCGGACGAAAAGTTTATCCTATTTTTGATGAATGGTATGGGCAACGTTTGAGAGGACTTCTATTTGGATTGCTTATTTCAATTGGGTTGACGGTTCTTGGTGTTGGCTTACATCCACTGATGTTGGCAGGGATCGTTTGTCTCACCATGCTATTTACGGTGAGTAAACGGTTCACTTTACTTTCAAGTGCTTATATATTCGGGTTTACCGCCATTATCCTATTGTTTCTACCGTTTTATCAATCATACTTACCGTCACTGTTTCAAACAGAGTTAACACAAATAGATTGGGTGATATTCACAACTTTAATGGGGATTTTCTTAATTATAGAAGGGTTAATGATCAGTTCGGTTACCCGTGATCAAACCTTTCCAGAGCTGATTAATAGTTCGAGGGGAAAAGTAGTTGGTCAGCATCGTTTCAAGAAAATTATATTGATTCCGTTATTCTTTATCTGGCCGATCGGATCACTATCAATTGTTTCTAATTGGTGGCCAGTGATTGAGTGGAGTGGACTACCATTTGGATTGATCATTTTTCCTTTTATAATTGGTTTTGACTTTTCAGTTGCAGGTGGTTTACCAACAAAAGTGGCCAAACGGAATAGTGAATATCCGCTATTGCTTGGTTTTCTAATTGTCGCTCTGTCACTAATGAGTTATTATGTAAAAATATTAACAATCGTAAGTGTGCTTGTTGCGATTGTTGGGCGAGAGTTTATCTCTTATCGGTTAAAGATCAAAGATCAACAGCAACCGCCGTTATTCAGTCCTCTATCGAATGGTTTGAAGGTATTAGCGATATTGCCAGGAACACCAGCGATTGAGTTGGGATTGATACCAGGTGATACAATCAAAAAAGTCAATGGTCGGAGTGTCGCAACACCAACAGAGTTCTATCAAGCACTTCAAATTAATCGTGCTTTTTGTAAGTTAGATATTATTGATGAACGTGGTGAAATTCGCTTTGCACAACGTGCTTTTTATCAGGGTGAGCACCACGAATTAGGTGTGATTTTTGTCGAGAATCATCAAGAACGAATGGCTGAATCGATTTAAGTTATATTTCGACATAAAAAGAGTGATTATTCCCCAGGAAATAATCACTCTTTTTTTTAGTGTTCAAATGTTAATAAATCTCTTAATTCTGTTTCATTTAAGGAAGATAGTAGCGTTTCACCCGGTTGAATAATTTCATCAACTAATTTTCTTTTCTGCTCTTGAAGCTGGAATATTTTCTCTTCAATTGTGCCCTCTGTAATGAGACGAATGACCTCAACTTCTTTTGTTTGACCGATTCGATGCGCTCGACCAGCAGCTTGTGCTTCGACAGCTGGATTCCACCACAGGTCGAAAAGGATAACTGTGTCGGCACCAGTTAAGTTTAATCCTGTTCCACCGGCTTTTAATGAGATAATAAAAATCTCCCGCTCTCCTTTATTGAACGCTTCAGCCATATCGACCCGATCTTTAATAGGTGTTTGTCCGTCTAGATAAAAGGATTGATAATTGAGTTTGTTTAGTTCATGTTCAATAATTTTTAGCATGCTAGAAAATTGTGAGAAAATTAAGACGCGACGATTCTCAACCCGTAACTGTTCGATAATCGTCAACAGTAGTTCAAGTTTGCCTGACTCTCCTTGATAGTTTTCTAAAAAGAGGCTAGGGTGACAACAAATTTGACGCAAGCGTGTCAATCCGGCAAGGATCTCTATTTTTTCTTGGTTAAATTGATCTGCATCGACGGCTGCATCAAGTTGGCGTTCAATTCTTTCCAAGTAAGCAAGATAGACCTTTTTTTGTTCTTTTGTTAATTCACTATACTGCTCAAATTCAATTTTTTCTGGTAAATCAGGTAAAACATCTGCTTTCAAACGACGCAAAATAAATGGTTTTGTTATTTTTCGAATGTAATCATTCGGATATTGAGTAAATTCCTTTTTTGAACCAAGAAAACCTGGTGAAATCGTTTGGAAAATTGACCACAGTTCATCAATTCGGTTTTCTATCGGCGTCCCACTTAACGCAAAGCGTTGTTTTGCTTTGATTTGTCGTGTTGCTTTTGCTGTTTGAGTGAGATGATTTTTGATCGCTTGCGCTTCATCTAGGATCATCACATCAAAATCAAATTCACGATAGATTTTAATATCTTGGCGAATGAGTGGATATGATGTAATCCAAACATCGGGTTTTTTCGTATTTTCAAAAATCGCCTGACGCTCATCGCGCGTACCAGCAACCACTTTAACACTTAAAGTTGGAGCGAATTTCTCAAATTCTTTCTTCCAGTTATAAATTAATGAAGCAGGTGCGATCACAATTGAAGGTCTGGAATGATCAATTTCTTTTTCACTTAAAATAAAGCTGATTGCTTGAATCGTTTTTCCAAGACCCATTTCATCAGCCAAAATACCGCCAAGCTGATAGCGAGCGAGTGATTTAAACCACTTAAATCCAGTGACTTGATAATCTCTAAGTTGAGCATTTAAATTGTCCGGTACTTGATCATCAAATTTACCTGGATCTTTCAAGGTTGCTAATAATCGACTAAACGTTTCCGAGTAATCAATTCCTGTTTTTTCTAAAGCATGTTCTAATTGAAGCCCCTTTGCCGGTGACAACTCTAAACTCGTTTTCGTCAGATGTTTCTTTTTGAAGTAAAGCTCTTCAGCAAGTGTCTGAAACGCTTGAAATGAATCACCAGTCAGTTTAATTAATGCCCCGTTGTGTAATCGATGATACGATTTCTTTTCGACTAATGCATAGAGCACATTTTGAATATCTTGCTTGGAAATGCCATCGATATTAAACTGAATATCAAGCATACCTGAAGACTCGTTAACTTCAATATTTGTATCCAAATGATATTCCCGATCAGCTTTCAATGCTTTCACTTGATCAGTCATATAGACAGTTGCTTGTTCCATTAATTCGGGCAAAGTATGATAGACAAAGTGATAGATATTCTCTTCATTAAATAGCCAATAACCATTATTCAACATTCTGAAACCACTCTTTTGTAGTTCAGTTAACAATCTTTGTTCGGTTTGAAAGTCTCTGACTAATACTTTATTTTGCTCAGGACTTGTTTGGTTTGGGAAAAATTTATCTTTTCCATATTGAAAGACAACCGATAAATTTAAAGCATCTTTTTGCAGATCAAGATAGAGCTTACTTTCAAGCTTTACTTGGCTAATTTGGTTTTTTGCTTCTTGGCTAAACGTTACCTCACCGATTGACTCAAGTTGTGGTAACACGTATCCAATAAAATGTGTCATCTTAGCTTTGCTGATCTGATAACTATTTTTTTGGCGATAAGGTAAAACCGTATAAATTTGTTCAAG
>CAZONN010000119.1:0-4994 GCA_964581235.1 uncultured Amphibacillus sp. | reverse complement strand
TTTCATCATCAATGTTGAAGCCGACAAATTTATTTTTTTGCAATTCACTTGCCCCGACGTTCGATGTCATAATTAAGACTGTATTTCTGAAGTCCACAAGTCTACCTTTTGAATCCGTTAAGCGCCCATCCTCTAAAACTTGCAGTAAAATGTTAAAGACTTCTGGATGGGCCTTTTCAATCTCATCTAATAAAACGACTGAATAAGGTTTGCTGCGGACCTTTTCTGTTAACTGGCCACCTTCTTCGTACCCTACATATCCAGGCGGTGAACCGACTAGACGCGATGTTGTATGTTTCTCCATATACTCCGACATATCGATTCGGATCATCGCATCTTCATCACCAAACATTGCTTCTGCTAACGCACGCGCTAATTCAGTTTTTCCTACACCTGTAGGTCCTAAGAAAATAAATGAACCAATTGGACGCTTGGGGTCTTTAAGTCCAGCCCGTGCACGTCTAATCGCTTTAGATACAGCCACAACAGCCTCAGATTGGCCGATTAAGCGGTTATGAAGAATGTTCTCCAAGTTCAATAGTCGATCTGTTTCATCTTTAGTTAGTGAATCAACAGGTACTCCAGTCCAATTGGACACCACTGAAGCGATATCCTCTACAACGACTCTTGAGTCTTCTTTCCCTTGTTTCTCTTCCCACTTTTCTTTAGTTCGCTCAAGCTCTTTTCTTAATTTTTGCTCTTGATCACGTAATGAAGCTGCTTTTTCAAATTCCTGACTTTGAACGGCTGCATCTTTCTCATTTCTGATTGACGTTAAGTTTTGTTCTAATTCTTTCAAATTAGATGGTGCCGTGTATGAGCGTAAACGCACTTTTGAACCAGCTTCATCAATCAGATCAATTGCCTTATCTGGTAGGAAGCGATCAGTAATGTAGCGACTCGATAAATTAACTGCCGCTTCAATTGCTTCATCTGTAATTGTTACACGATGATGAGCCTCATAACGATCACGAAGTCCTTTTAAGATTTCAATCGATTCTTCACTTGTTGGTTCATCAACCTTAATTGGTTGGAAGCGTCGCTCCAGTGCAGCATCTTTTTCAATATATTTACGGTATTCATCGATAGTTGTTGCACCGATACACTGGAGTTCACCACGGGCTAACGATGGCTTGAGAATATTTGAAGCGTCAATTGCTCCTTCTGCTCCACCAGCACCAATTAAAGTATGCAGTTCATCAATAAATAAAATCACATTACCTGCCTGACGAATTTCTTCCATTACTTTTTTCAATCGATCTTCAAATTCACCGCGATATTTTGTACCAGCGACAACTGTTCCCATATCTAAAGTCATCACACGTTTATCACGTAGTGTTTCAGGAACATCATTATCGACAATTTGTTGAGCTAATCCTTCTGCTACCGCAGTTTTACCTACCCCTGGTTCACCAATTAAAACAGGGTTATTCTTCGTCCGACGACTTAACACTTGAATAACGCGTTCAATTTCTTTTTCCCGACCAATAACCGGATCGACATTCCCTTCTTTTGCGGTCTGTGTTAAATCACGAGCTAGTGAATCGAGAGTCGGTGTACTGGCTGGATTACTTTGTGTATGCCTTGATTGTCCTTTACGAACAGGCTCATTACTGCCTAGGAGTTGTAAAACTTGTTGTCTGGCACGATTGAGGCTAACGTCTAAATTGTTTAACACTCTAGCCGCAATCCCTTCACCTTCACGAATTAAACCAAGTAAAATATGCTCAGTTCCAACATACGTATGACCGAGTTTTCTAGCCTCATCCATAGATAATTCAATTACCTTTTTAGCTCTCGGTGTGTAATGAATCGTTTTTGAACCCTTTTGTCCAACACCAATTAAGGCCTCAACCTCTTCTTGAATCTTACTTTTTTCTAAATCTAATGCAAGAAGCGCCTTAGCGGCGATTCCTTCACCCTCTTTAATCAGTCCAAGTAGTATATGTTCTGTCCCAATATTGTTATGACCTAATCGTATTGCTTCTTCTTGTGATAATGCCAATACTTTCTGCGCTCTTTCTGTAAATCTACCAAACATCATTGATTCATCTTCCTCCTTTACTATTCTTCTATGCTTAAACGCTCTCGAATAATACTTGCTCGTTTAACATCACGCTTTTCGGGCGTTAATATTTCTTGTGCATATTGTTGTAAAAATCCCGGTTGGGTTAAAATCATTAATTCATTGATAACAGTTGTTGATAAGTCTTGAATATATCCTAAATCGATTGCTAATCTTAAATCTGACAAGCATTTTGCAGCTTCTTTTGATTCTATAATCCGACTATACTTTAATATGCCATATGACCTGTAGATCCGATCTTCTAATCGAATACCTGATTGCTTGATTAATAATTGTCTTGCTTCACGTTCATGATTGATTAACTGCTTAACGACACTATGGAGATCCTGGATAATATCTTGCTCTGACCTACCTAATGTAACCTGATTAGAGATTTGATAAACATTTCCATGCGCTTTACTACCCTCACCATAGATTCCTCTCACAACTAAGCCGAGTTGATGAATTGCTGGGAACATCTTTCTCACTTTACCCGTCATTGTTAGCACAGGTAAGTGCATCATTACTGACGCGCGAATACCAGTACCGACATTTGTTGGGCAACTCGTTAAATAACCTAGACCCGGGTCAAATGCATAATCAACCTTTTCCTCTAACCAATCATCAATCTTAAAGGCTTCTGATAAACCCCGCTCAAGCTGTAAACCTGGAAAATATAACTGTAAGCGAATATGATCTTCTTCATTAATCATAATTGACACTTGTTCACTTTCTGAAAGTAAAACACCACTTTCCTTTTGTCGTTCAGATAATAATGGACTAATCAAATGTTTCTCTACTAACACTTGTTTTTCCAATGGCTGTAGCTCTGCCATATCAAAATACTCTAAGTTTTTATAGTCTGAGAACGAGCGCTTGTCAAAATGTTCTTTTAACCTACTTGAGACGACTTGCCGATTATGTTCGTTTGCCATTAACGGAAAAGGAACATCAGTAAAATTTCTCGCCAGTCTGATTCTCGTACTTAAAACGATATCGTGATCTGGTCCCTCTTCCTGCATCCAAGGGCTGATTGCTTGATCAATGAAAGATTGTAATGACATTAAAGTTCATCTCCTTTTTTAGCAGAAGATTTGCCTTCTTGTTCTAATCCCTTTATTTTATCCCGTAGCTCTGCAGCCTCTTCAAATTTCTCTTCTTTCACAAGTTCTTGTAGCTGATCTCGATAGCTTTGAATTAATCGCTTATGTTGCAAGTGAACATGTTGTCTTTTGGGTATCTTGCCACTATGACTAGTATTACCACTATGAACTCTTCTGAAAACAGGATTTAGAAAATCAGAAAATGTTTGATAGCACATTGAACAACCAAACTTACCAATTTTGGTGAATTGGTGATAAGTCATCTGACATTGCGGACAAACTAATTGATCTGTAGCCGATTGATGGCGTTTTGCCTTTGTCGCTTGATTAGCCTCAACATTAAAGAGTCCACTTAACAAATCATGGATTGTATACGACTCTTCATCAGCATCTAGGTAACCCTTCTCCCTTGCACATTGTTGGCAGAGATGGACTTCTGTTTTTTTACCATTAATATAGTTTGCTAAATGTACTATAACTTTTCGCTGTTGACAAATGTCACATTTCAACTTAGAACCCTCCTTACGAAAGTCAGTTTAATTATGTTTTAATGCTCTCAACATCGCCACTAAAATTCGTGAGCGCAATTCATCACGCAATGGTAATTGAAACGCCAAAACCTCTCTGTCAATCGCACTAATAATCAAGTTAGCTTCTCTAACTGAAATATATTCTTGTTCATACAACCTTTCGATAACAGCAACTGCTACTCGTTGATCAACTACCGGTCTAACCAAATCTATTAATTCATCAATCAAACTGTTTTTACTATTCACAGCCATTCTTTGAATCCGGATATATCCACCACCGCCACGTTTACTTTCAACATGATAACCCTTTTCTGGAGTGAATCTCGTGTTGATAACATAATTAATTTGAGATGGGACACAGGCAAATTGATCAGCAATCTCACTTCGCTTAATTTCAGCTATTTTATGTTTATTATTCTTAATAATTTTCTTCAAATGCGCTTCTATTACATCTGAAATATTACGCATCTTTTTCTCCTCCCGCTTGACTTTGACTATATTTGACCATGTCTATATTTTATACTGCTTTTCTTTCAGATGCAAACATTATACTGCCCTAGCATCTTGAACTTGATTGACCTTGTCAATTTTTAATAAATCATGGTAGAGATCATTAATGACTGTATTTTTACTTATTAACAATTCGATTGAAATCAGTGTATCTTCTTGCTTAATTTTTTCGAAATTTATATTATTTACTTCTACATTGTGATCTTGAAAGCACGCAAAAATTTGACTAATCACATCGATGTCAGTGATGGTTATTAACAAATGATTTCGATTATCTTTTTTATTGATAAGTTTTTCAATATTGTTGAGGAAGAATAGACTAAAGATAATAATGACTGTTGTTAAAATCGCGATTTCAACCATGCCTACCCCAACGACTAACCCTAAGCCTGCAACTGCCCAAATTGATGCTGCTGTCGTTAAACCTTTAACATTTATACCCGTTACAATAATTGTTCCTGCACCTAAAAAGCCAATCCCACTGATAACATATGAAGGGATTCTGGCGGGATCAAACCTAATAAAATCAGGAAAAGACTCGCTATATTCCTCAAAACCATATAAAGACAAGAGCATCATTAAACAGGAACTAACCCCTACAAGTATATGCGTTCTAAAACCAGCTGAATGACGATTGATTTCTCGCTCAAAGCCGATTAAACCTGATAATAAAAGTGCTATTAACAATCTCATACTCATAATAAAAAAATCAGAATTAAAAATTTCATTCATAGTCGTCACCTTTCCTTTTTATTTAAATTTAACTTAAAAGAAAAATAAATAGAT
>CAZONN010000118.1:0-5000 GCA_964581235.1 uncultured Amphibacillus sp. | reverse complement strand
GATGATCAAATGCCTTCTCGTGCAGATTGGAATAAACATATCGACAAACAAAAACTTGCACTGGATGGTTTTGAAAACTTAAGTGATGTTGTTTCATATGAGGAACTAGAAAACATTTCGGTTAAGTATAAGAAATTTGCTGGTTTTGATCGAGACAGTTTAAATAATCAGCAATAACTAAAATGATCGTGTCACTTCATTAGAACCTTTGTCGAAGCTATTGACGCTAGGCCTTTTCTACTGGATTATAAATAGTGTAGGTGAATTGAAAAGGCAAACTTAGTGAAAGCTAAGGGCGCAAAACTTAGACCTAAAGCGCGTATCTAATTGCTATGGTAGCCAAGTTGCCAAGAACCTCTTATCTAATTTAATTAGGAGGTAATCTGAATAAAAGTCTTTACTGGATTAATTTTTCTCTAGTAATGACTTTTTTGGTTCGGGCAGTGTTGGAAAGTCAACTTTGGTTCGTCTGTTAACTGAGAAACTGGGGATTGTCGGTAACTGTGGGAGCACTTTAGATATACGATTACCGGCAGCTGATACGATTATTTTTTTAGATATTCCTCGGTTTATTTGTGCCTGAGAAGTAAAATATTATCATATTATCTGCTTTAAAAGAAGTTAAAGCATTTATTGCTCAAGACAATCATTAGATATTTTAATAAATCACTATAGAAAAAGAACTGGCTGAAAACCAGTTCTTTTTCTCTTAATCAGGTCGAACAATTTCAAAGACTTCACCAATTTTGGCGTAATTGTTGCCTGCTAATCGGCTGACTGCGGCTAGTTGATCTGGATCAATTCGTTGATCATCTTGATAAATTGTTTCATCAATGTGATAGTGAACAATTTTTCCGATTAAAAGATCAACACCAACGTCACCTGAATCTCCTAGTTCAACAGCTTTTTCTAAGATACATTCATAACGGACTTTTGCTTCCTTAACTCCAGGAACAGCGATCTTCTTGCTTGGAACTGTTGTTAGTCCCGCTCGCGTTAATTCACTTTCAGTCGGTGGCAGGTTGGCAGCTGTCTCGTTAATTTGTTCAACATTTTCTTGATCAACAATATGAACAACAAATTCTTTATTTTTAATAATATTTCTAGCAGTGTCTTTCATTTGTCCGCCTTTTCGTTGGACAGCGACGGAAATCATTGGTGGGTTAGATGAGACGATATTAAAATAGCTAAATGGTGCACCATTAACAACGCCATCGTCACCAATACTTGTTACAAAAGCAATTGGTCGTGGAATGACTGTGCCTATTAAAAATTTATAGTTTTGTCGTTCGGAAATTTCATTTGGGTCAAAAGCTAACAAAATTATTCCTCCTAGTCTAATTCTCTCACTTCAATTGGTATAAGTGATTCGGTTAGTTTTTCACGTTGCTCCTCATATTGAGCAGGTAGTTTAATTGCTTCCCCCATTGTCTCATATGATTCATCATGAGCAAATCCTGGTGGGTCTGTCGCAATTTCATAAAGGATTTCGCCTGGTTCTCTAAAGTAAATCGCATTAAAGTAGTTACGATCTTTCACTTCTGTTACCTGATGGCCGTTTTGATCGACATGATTTTGCCAAGCGATTAAGTCTTGATCGTCGTTTGCACGCCATGCAATATGGTGAACGGTTCCGACACCCATACGACCTCTAGCCATATTTGTTTGTCTAATATCAATGATGTTTGCCAGATCTCCGGTTGATTGATAGCGGATTAAGTCACCTTCTTCAGCAACTTTTTCTAGTCCCATTGTTTCGGTAAGTGTCGCATTTGTTTTTTCAAAATTAGTCGAATAAAGAACCGCTCCGCCAAATCCTTTAATTGCAACTTCTGGCGTAATATCACCAAATGTACGATCGTTTAGCTTACCACCTTGACGTTCAACGAGTTCTAACTGTAGCCCATGAGGATCTTTGAAACGCAAAAATGTTTCGCCAAATCGAGTTGATGTTTCTGCGGGAATGTTGAATTTGGCTAATCTTTTTTGCCAAAAGTCAAATGTTCCTTCAGGGATAGCATATGTTGTTACGCCAACCTGACCTCCGCCAATTTCACCTTGATAGGCACCAATCCAAGGGAAGAAGGTGATGATTGTTCCCGGTTCGCCCCCTTGATTACCAAAGTATAAATGATATGTTCCTGGATCGTCAAAGTTGACTGTTTTTTTGATTAACCGTAAGCCTAGAATGCCTGCATAAAAATCTGTGTTCTCCTGTGGGTGACCAACAATTGCGGTAATGTGATGGATGCCACTCGTCTTTTTTGACATTTCACTCACTCCTATTATATTTAATAATTTAACGAACCTTTAATATCTCGAATTCAAGATAATTATATAACATAAAATTTATCGTGTCAAACAAAAAGAGGAACCTTAAAAAAATCTTAAAGTTCCTCAGTTCCTATTTTATAAAAAGTCTCGTCTTAATTCATCAGCGGATCGTGGTGAAAGATAACTTGGTGCGACATCAAAAACAGTTTTTGCCCCATATTGTTTGGCTTTATTTAAGCGGTATGCTGCTCGTGCATAAGCTACAAGTACGCTTGCTGTGAATTCTGGGTTACTATCAAGTTTTAATGAAAACTCATAAATTTGTTTGTTATTTGCACCTGTTTCTCCTCCGCGAATCACAAAGCCACCGTGAGGCGCTTTCGTGTGATCACGAGCCAGTTCCTCTTCAGTAATAAAGTGGACCTCAGTATTGTAATCTGCAAAATAGTTTGGCATGGTTTTAATTTCATTTTCAATCGTTGCTTGATCTGCGCCATCTTCGGCAACAACATAGCAAATACGATTGTGTTTTTCAGCTGTTTCAAGTGTTGGATTGCTTCCACTACGAACTTTTTCAATTGCGTCTTCAGATGGGATTGTATACTGGACACCATTTTTAACGCCGTTCACTCGTCGTACGGCATCAGAGTGACCTTGGCTTAAGCCTTTGCCCCAAAAAGTATAGTTTTCACCATTAGGTAAAATTGCGTCAGCCATGGCACGATTTATTGAAAATAAACCTGGATCCCAACCAACAGAAATAATAGCAGTTGTTTTGCTTTCGCTAGCAACTTGATCAACTGCTTGATAAAACTCCGGAATTTCCCGATGATTATCATAACTGTCAACGGTATTAAATAGCTGAGCAAATTTAGGAGTTTGTTCTGGTAAATCAGTCGCTGATCCACCACAAAGTAACATCACATCAATTTGATCTTGATAATCAGCCGCATCATCAACATGCAATGCCTTCACATTCGGTTGATTAATTTTTAAATTTTGAGGATCTCGACGTGTGAATACGGCGACTAGTTCAAGATCATCTGTCGCGTTGATCGCTTCCACAGCTCCTTTGCCGAGATTACCAAAGCCAACAATACCTATTTTTATTTTATTTTTCATTAGAAGAGCCCCTTTTCTTGAAAAAAAATTGTCTAATCGTGTACTTCCTTGTCATCATTATAAAGCAACTAAATCAGATATGTAAACCTAAGAGAAGTGAAAGCTTTTAATACTTATTTAATTTTTAGAAAATTTGAAAAATTACTTGACTTTGTATCAATAGTTAACTATTATTAAACCTATCAACTTAATACGATTAATAACTTCTTATCTAGAGAGAGTGAGGGACTGACCCGATGAACTCTCGGCAACCGCATTGTTATGCAAGGTGCCAATTTCAGAAGAATCAAAGCGATTCTAAATATGAGAAGGTGAATAAAGGTATACTCATCTTACTTTTTGAAACCCTTCTCCAATCGGAAAAGGGTTTTTTTAAACCCAAATTTATCACGGATAAAAAACTTATCTTCACACAAATTAAGTGAAAGTAAGTTTTATATAAATATAAAGCAAAGGGAGCGATCAAGATGGCTGTAACAACAATCAAGGCAAAGACATTTTTGAAAGAACAAGTTGAGGTGTTGGCTGAAGCGCGTCAACATAAAGTGACAATTGATGAACCAGAAAATTTAGGTGGAACAGATAAAGGTATGAATCCAGTTGAATTACTCTTATCTGCGTTAGGTGGTTGTCAAGCAATTGTGGCACGTACTTATGCTGAGAAATTTGACGTTGAGTTAAAAAACTTTTGGGTTGAGCTAGAGGGAGATATTGATCTTGATGGCTTCTTTGGAAAATCGGATGTGCGCCCAGGTTTTCAAACGATTCGATCAACGTTTCATATTGAGTCAGATTCAGATGAAGAAAAGCTCGAGGCGTATAAGCAACATATTGAAGCGCACTGTCCGGTAGGGGACACAATTGCTAACGCAGTTGATTTAGTATCCGCAAAAGTTGTTGTAGAGAAGTAAGTAAACTTTTCAACTATAAATGGTTATTTTTTATTTATCGAAAACACGATACTTTAAATAGGTCGTGTTTTTTTGATTCTTTGTGTCGTTTGTCTAATTGCTTGAAGGACAGTCATGACCCATTATCCAACTAATTTTTTCAATTCTCAGCTAGAATCATGTTGGAGCTTTTCTAATAGTTATATGATATTTTTAGTTTGCCTTTTTCGCTTCAAATTAAGTTATATTCTGAAAAAATAGGCATAAACTGAGTTGAATAGGCGATTTAAGGAATGCAGCAAGATAAGCTTTGTTATTTGAACAGATCAAAATACTCTGCTATGCTTTATTGAGTGAAAAGAGAGTGAAGGTGATGGGAATTAGACGGCTAAGGAGTATTTTCTTTATTATTCCGGGCTTTATCTCGTTTGGAATTGGGATTGCTGCTCTGGTCTTACCAGTTCTACCAGGCTTGCCCTTTTTTTTAATATCATCTTACTGCTTTGCGAAAAGTTCGAAGCGTGTTGAAGATTGGTTTAAGCGGACGAAAGCATACGAGAAAATTGTCGTTACTTTTCGTGAGAAGAAAGGTCTGACTTTAAAAGAGAAAATCCGAATTAATATAATTGCCGATGCATTTATTATTTATTCTATTTTTATTGTTGATTTGTTTTGGGTGAGAGTCATGATGGTTGGACTTGCTTTATATAAGCA
>CAZONN010000117.1:2706-5046 GCA_964581235.1 uncultured Amphibacillus sp. | reverse complement strand
TCACCATCATCAATCTTAAAAACTCCTAACCCAATAACAGGTATTTCTACTCCATTGCTTAACGTTTTAGTCGTTGTTAAACTCATGAATTAGACCTCTCCTTTGTACTTTTTTGTAAAAATTCGTACTAATTGAATTATACTACGAACCCATCACTAAATGTAGTGCACCTTTGATTCCTGCTTCATCGGTTAGTCCTGGCGCGACAATATATTGATCAATTTGATCTGCCGTTAAATATGGTGAGCTCACATAACCGTTAAGCATTTTAATTACGTTCTTACGGATTAACGGAAAAAGCTGTTCTTGCTTCATCACGCCACCACCTAGAATAATCCGTTCAGGTGAAAGGACATAAATAAATGTTGTCAGAGCTTGCGCTAAATAAAATGCTTCCATTTCCCAAACTTGATCGACATCGACTAATTGATCACCTTTTTTGCCCCAACGCTGTTCAATTGCCGGTCCAGCAGCCAATCCTTCTAAACAATCCCGATGTGATGGACACGTGCCTTCATACCTATCATCAGGATGACGGCGCACTTTTATATGCCCCAGTTCGGGATGAGACAAACCAGTTAATGTTTGACCTTGGTAATAAAAGCCGCCTCCAATTCCTGTACCAACCGTAATATATAAACATGAATCAACATCTGTTGCATTGCCAAATTTGGCTTCAGACATCGCTGCAACATTGACATCTGTGTCGATAATGACAGGCACATTGAGTCTTTCTTTCAAAATCGCACCTAATGGATAATCGATCCAATCCGTCTTTGGTGTTTTCTGAAGCTGACCGTACGTTGGGCTGTTTTTCTTAAGATCAATTGGACCAAACGAACCTAAACCTAGTTTTTTAATCCCCTTATCCTTAAAGTAGTCAACGACCTTCGGAATTGTTTGGTCAGGATGTTCTGTTGGAATTGTTAACTTATCTAAAATTTCACCTTCATTATTGCCAACTGCTAACACAAATTTTGTTCCACCTGCTTCAATCGCTCCTAACATCTTGAAAAACTCCTTTCAGCTTTCGTCAATTTTAGTCGATCTTTTCTTAATACATTTAAATTTTAACATATTTTTAATCGTAATCTCACACAAAATAAAAGGTCCGTTTATAATAATACTACTACCTCTCTATCTTTCACCCATAAATTAGCATGTGGTAATCAGTCATAAAACTTTTGTTATGATAGTTAATCTGATATGATAAAAACTCACGATTCATTGGCGAAATCAATATATGGTATTGAGTATTTTATTTAGGTGCTATATATTGATTCCATCTTGATTTTTAGTTCGTGAACATATATTATATTAAATAGTGCAAAAAGTATGTTTAAGCGCCTAAAACGCTATGAATGTATATAAAGGAGAGGTATTATGATCATTGAATATGTTACCGATGGTTTTATCGAAAAAGAGGTTAAGAAAAATCCAAACCCTCTAACTGAAGTTGGTAGCTTTGTCTATACAAGAACTTACTCTAGATGGAAAGCAACGAAAGGTAGACGAGAGTTTTGGCAAGAAACAGTTCAACGTGCGGTTAACTACAACATGACGTTGGCAAGTGACCATTTAATCAAAATTGGCTTAGAACCAGATTATCGTGCACTCCAACAAGAAGCAGAACGCATTTTCTTAAGTATTTATAACACAAAACAATTCCCTTCCGGCCGTACCTTATGGCTTGGCGGTGGTAATGATATTATTAATGAAAAATTTACACTCGGTAATTTCAACTGTTCATTTACAAACGTGAAAGATTGGAAGGACTTATCTGAAGTATTTTACTTATTATTAGTTGGAACAGGTATTGGAATTAAATCGACGCTAAAAATGGCAAGAAGAATGCCGAAAATTAGAACGAATGTAGAAGTACTTCATTCACAATATCGCCCAGTTCAACCGGAAGAGCGCTTAGAACATTCTAAACTCGTTGAAATTGGTAATGGTTTTGCGAAAATCTACATCGGTGACTCAAAAGAAGGTTGGGTTGAGTCATTAGAATTGTATTTAGATGTTTTAACAAAAGCAGAATTTAAGCATATTCATACAATTAAGTTCAGTTATAACTCCGTTCGACCAAAAGGTGAGCGACTAAAAACGTTTGGTGGAACAGCCTCTGGACATGAACCATTGAAGGATATGTTTGAAGGTTTTGCAAAAGTACTTCGAAACGAAATTGATGATAGCTTAGATCCGATTGAAGTTGATGAAGAAGGTTTTGGTCAAGTGCGACCAATTCATATTCTAGATATGGCAAACCTAATCGGAGCAAACGTTGTTGTTGGTGGTAAACAGTCTAATGCCTCCAACATTAAAAAACATTCCTCTAAT
>CAZONN010000117.1:0-2696 GCA_964581235.1 uncultured Amphibacillus sp. | reverse complement strand
CACTTTAGAAGTGATGAAGATATAGTCTGATCTCATAGGTGACTATGAGCAGTATCTTAAGATACGGGGTGGGTCTTAGCGAACTCACTTGAACAATAAAGGTACTTGGTTAGACGTACCGCTGAAATTTTCTTATCTGATTCAGATGATATTGAGGTTTTACTTGCTAAGTATGGCATTAACGGCTTCTGGTCACAAGAACACTTTGACCAACATGACGTTGTTAAAGAATCACTTGTTAAAAACGGGATCAAATTGCCGAAATGGTTTGAAGATCTTTCAATCAAACAACATGCTGTCTCATATGATGACGGTAAAAATATGAAATACTTTGATGACGAATCATCAGCTTTAGCTTTTGCTGAAGAAGTTGGTGGTTATCACATGTTCCCAGTGCGTGAGCCAAGATTAAATATTGACCACCGCCGTATGAGTAACAACTCAGTTGCTTTTACAAAGGAACCAGAAACAGAACGACTAAACTTACAATTTGAATTATTAAAAGGTGAAGGTGAGCCGGCCTTTGTTAACCTTGAAGAAGCTGCAAGAAGAGTTTTAAAACAACTTGGTGATACGAATCCAACAAGAAACAGACTCGAATACATCATGGAAGAAATCGGACTCAACCCATGTGTTGAAATTATTTTATTCAGTAAAAACGTTTGTAATTTAACAACTGTTAACGTCACGGCATTTGTTAACGAAAACGGTGAATTAGACGAAGCTGGACTTTTACAAGCTCAAAGAGACTCTGCACGAATGGGATTAAGAATGACCCTTGCAGACCTTGAGTTAGAAAATTGGGACAGAGTACAAAAGCGTGATCGCTTACTCGGTACATCATTAACAGGTTGGAAAGATGCCGTTTCACTACTTGGTTACACTGAAGAACAAGAAGAAGAATTACAAAGAAAGCTTCGCCATGCATCTCGAAGTGAAGCAGATAACTATGCGAAAGAATTACGTATTAATGCACCATTATTAGTTACAGCAGTTAAACCAGAGGGTACGTTAAGTCAAGTTGCGCGTAACCCAGTCACAGATTCACCTGTATCAAGTGGTCTGCACTGGTCACACTCGCCGTACTATATCCGTCGAATTCGGATTAATGAGTCTGATCCTTTAGCAAAAGTAGCTCTAGACTTAGGGTGGACTGTAAACCCTGAGGTTGGAACAGAAGGCGCTACACATGAAGAACGTTTAGCAAATGCGAAAACACTTGTGATTGACTTCCCTGTTGCTTCTGGGGCAAAAGTGACAAAAGATGATATTTCTGTTGATGAACAGTTTGATAACTACTTTAGTTTCCAAGATCATTATACAGAGCATAATACATCGAACACGATCACAGTCAAACCTGATGAGTGGGATCGTGCAGCAGAAAGAGTCCAAGATGGATGGGATAATTTTGTTGGTGTGTCATTCTTAGCACTCGATGGTGGAACTTATCAACTTACGCCATACGAAGCAATTTCAAAAGAAGAGTATGAAGAGTTAAAAGCAAAAATGAATCCATTCTCTGCTGAATTGCTTAGAAAATATGAAGTATCCGATAACCTTGAAGACGCAGATATCGGTAATGACGGTTGTACATCAGGAGCTTGTCCAGTAAGATAAATATAATGCAATCCTAGATGGTGTCAGTCAAATGACACCATCTATAAAAAAGACTTTTTTGGAGATGATAAACATGAAATTACGTAAATTATTATTCGCGATCATCCTTGCTGTTGGTGTCTTAGTTGGTTGTGATTCAACTGACGGTGAGCCGAATGTTTCAGAAGCCGAACAAGCCGAGATTCAAGTTGAGATTATACTCTCACTTGAAAACGGCGAAGAGATTATCGCTGAAGAAGAATTGGCTGTTGAAGAAGGAACGAATTTAATGACGGTTATGGAAGATAATTTTGAGGTTGTCAACGACGGTGGATTCATTTCCTCGATTAATGGAATTGAAGCAGAGGATGGACAGACTTACGCATGGCTCTATACAATTAACGGAGAACATGCCATGACCGGAGCGGAAGATTATATCATCGAAGATGGCGATGTGATCGAGTTTGATTTTCACAGTTGGGAATAAAATCAGACGATGACGGTCCGTAAAATAACAATGTTATCGATGCTTGTGAGCATTGCTGTTATCGGAAGAATATACATGACATTTATTCCAAATGTTCAACCACTAACAACAATTGTGATCATCACAGCTGTGCTCATGGGTAGAACTAACGGGGTTATTGTGGCAACAATAAGTATAATTGTAAGCAATCTGTATTTAGGGTTTGGCACTTGGACATTTCCACAGGCTATCTCCTTTTCTTTAATTGCTTTAATTGCTGGTAGTTTTTATTTTTTAAAAGACAAAAAATATTTCATTTACTTGTTAGCCGGAATTAGTGGATTATCTGGTTATTTTCATGGCGTTATTATGTCCCTTGCTGAATATATTATCTTCGGGAATTTTTGGGCTTATTATCTTGCCGGCGTCCCGTTTGATACGTACCATGCAGTCGGAAATGTCGTCATTACCTTAATCCTATATCAGCCAATTAAATCAATTTTTGAAAGGACGAAAATTAACATTTAACTCATCAGAACACCACACTAGAATTTAGCTAGCGTGGTGTTTTTTTTAGTCTCAATTTCCACTCTTTATCGACTCTTCCACATATTAATTGTATGAAATTATTATT
>CAZONN010000116.1:0-5123 GCA_964581235.1 uncultured Amphibacillus sp. | reverse complement strand
ATTCGCATGGCGTCTTTTTATTTAAGACTGGCTAGGTTGATTATAAAATCTTCCAGAATCAATTAGTTTGTAAATTTCATATATAAAATAGCGCAATAGATAAATCAGCATTCTTTTTTGTATGATTTATGATAGAATAAATGCATATTTTAAAATAACATATAGGGGGAAAAAAAATGGAAGAGTCATCCAAGAAGTTAGAGCAGTTAAAAGAAGAATATAATAGGATATATGAAAATTTAGTTCAAGACGAAGAAAGTGTCCCACATTTAGATGAACAAAAATATAAAGATGTTTCTACATCCTACATTATTGATACATTAAAAGAGATTGATTTAAAAGAAATTCTTGAAACAGTCAACCAAACAGAAGAGCAATTTTCAGCTGTCGTTACACAATATCACACTATTCAAAAAGAACTTCAAGAAGCAGAGCAATTATTGAATGAACATCAAGGAACAGAAGATATTACAATACTTAATCAAGATATCGAACATATCGAAAAACTTCAAAAAAATTTAAATCAGATTGCTTCTGCAATAGATCAGTTTACTGAGGCTTTAGACAACAAAAAAACACAAATTCAAGAAACTTTATATCAATATTAATTTTAAATCTGTAAGGAGGTACATATATGGCGAAATTTCTATTAATTGCAATAGCTATAATCGCAGCTATTTATTTAGTGTTTGAATTTGTAATTCCATTTTTAGTGATGGTCTTTACTTGGCTATTTCAACTTTTATCTTGGGCAGTTGTTCTAATTTTTATTGGGGCGCTCATAATAGGTTTTGTTTGGCTTCTATATCAACATTGGCTCGACTACAACCAAAGAAAAGCTGAACAAAAAGTGATAAACGAACGTGAAACATACCAAGCTACACGAAAAAAAGTTTCTGCATTGAAAGCGAAATGGATTGAATACTTAGAAACATTTGTAGAACATGTAAATGAACAAAAACGATACTATTTCATGTCAACCAACGCCTTAACATCAACCAAAATGACTTACATAAATGCAGCAAATATTTTTTACGAAGAAAAAGAAAAGAAAATTAATGATGAGTTAGAGGATCTCAATTACATATTCCAAAAACACTTAGACACTCAATATCAATCCCTTGGAGAAATGAAACAAATCACTCGGAATCAGCAAGATAAGTTAAAGAGACGTTTAAATGATTTAAAAGAAAATCAAATCGCATTGCTTTCAAGTGATTTTGAAGAGAAATATACGCCCAAACAATGGGTGATTTGGGAAGAAAATCCATGGCTCAAAAAGATTTACAATAAAACCCCAAGCCGCTCGGTGATTCCATGGGGTGCGAATGCTGAAGGAGAAATCCGTTACGAACACGTCAATAAAAAAATTAATGTGTTTAAAATTCCTGAAAAAAGAAAAAATCAGTTGGAACGATTATGTGCTCAGTATTTAACCGATTTATTTGATGTTTTTCAAGCGCACACGAAAAGAATAACAATGACAATTGTCGGTGATGATGATGCAGGAGTCGCTCAAAAGGTTTTTGAAACTCTAAAGAATACAATCGTCAAACATTATAAAAAACCAATGTCTCATTTTTACGAAGAAAGAAAGACAGATTGGGAACAGGATTTTTCTGACTTAATGCAACAACGTTATGAAAGTGACAGTTATTTATTGAGTGGTGCGGACCATTCATTGTTTTATAAATCGATGAATGCTTACGAAATAGTTGTATTCTTTTTTGATAACAATACAACAAATGATGATTTGAAAATTTTAGATGATATGACTGTTGAAAATCGTTTTTTACCGATTGTTTTTTATCAAGAAAAACATGAAGAAAACTTACAAAAACTTGAACGTTATGAGTCAGTGATGACAGAAGTGAAAAGTCTTTCTGATTACGACCCGTTACGAAAGGTGGAGACTAATGAGTAGATATGGTAGAGACTATGAAGATTCAATTGATCGACAAACCGGTCAACATATTGCAGAAATTATTGAGGAACATGCACGCTATACTGAACAAACTATGCAAGCTTTTTCGGATCAGATTCAAAGCGCTTTGAAAGAAGCATATAACGATAAGTTAGGAAATGTTGCTCGCAAATTAAATGATAATTTCCAAGAAGCGATTGCAACTTCTTCGCGTGGCCATGGGATATTTAGTGGACAAGCTAGTTTTAACGATGAATCGATAGTAGATTTTTTTAGAAACACCGATTTTCTTTCAGTGGCCCGAAATGTGCAATATAAAATTAACGAAGCGGTATCAAAGTTTTATCGCATAAGAGTGTCAACTCCGAATCCACGTTCCGAAGCAGGACGAACGAGTTCGCAGCGATACGCACGAATGATGGAAGAATTAGATTCGATTGCACGACGTTATCAAAACCGTTCAGATACGACATTGGAGCGACTGAGTCGTTATCAAGAAAATCCTTCTTATGAGATGGTAATTAATAAAATAATTGTAATTATCAATGGAGCAAGTGGCTTTTTTAGAACTTATGTACATGATTTAGATGAAGCTTTAAGCGAGTTTTTAGGGAATCGCCGACGCCTATCAGAAGAACGCAAAATGGGAAGTAAAAAAGCTCGTAGTCAGAGTAAAGCAGTGCAAGAAGATGCCGCTACTCGCAGAAGACGCTCATTAGAAGACCAATTCTATTAAAGGAGAGAATAGTGTGGAAATTTTAGCACCTAATCAATTTCAAAGAATGCTTTCTCATAAATTAACTGCGAATCGTGCACAATATAAAAAGAATGAATATACTAATCCTGACAATCAAAAAGCTTTGTTGAATCAGCTCTTTAATGCGGGTCTCGAATATCCTGAAGATTTGGACACGATTATTGTTCCAGAACCGACTGGCTCCAACTTTTTAAAACGCATTTTGCGATCAGATTCGAATCGAGTAGATATTTTTTCGCAAGAGCTACACAATTTTCAAACCTTAAAGTATGAAGACCTTTACCAAGAAGAAAATCATATCAACCGGACGGAACCTTTCCAAGAAGATGGCTTTCCAGCGATGAACTATTGGTTCAACACCACTGAAAAAGGTATTAATTTACGACCGGGTGTCCCGCTTGATGGGAATGGAGATATCGTTATGTCTCCAGATGAACCAATTATCCTTGGAGAAGATGGGGTTCATGGTTTAGTTGGCGGAGTTACTGGTTCTGGAAAATCTGTCTTTTTAAATAATTTAATCTCCAATTTAATGTTAGAATACCCTTCTTGGGAATTGGATTTATATTTAATTGACTTTAAAAAGGTAGAATTTTCAATGTATTTATCGAACAAACAATTGCAAGCGCCACATGTGAATGTAGTCGGTGCGACAGAAGAGATGGATTATGTATTATCAATTTTCCGATATTTACGCGAGTGCTTAAATGATCGTGAAAAATTATTTCAGGCTTTAGATGGACAGTCTACAAATAAGGGCTTAACTAATATTAAAAATATTTCTGATTTCAGAGATGCTGGGCGTAAAATTTTACAAAAAAATATTGTTTTGCCACGGATTTTGCTAATAATTGATGAGTTTCAACAGTTATTTATCAATAGCGATGCTCGCACTCAGAATGAAATTAGTAAAACGATTGAAGTATTAACAAAGAAAGGCCGCGCTTTAGGTATTCATTTGCTGTTTTCATCGCAAGACCTATCAAACACTTTAGACTCTTCAACAATGTCGAACTTTGGCGTCCGTTTTGCCCTACCGATGAATGATGGTGATCGAAGTGAGCAACTGATTGATAGTAATCGAGCGAAAGATTTAGATACTGGCCAAGTAATTGCTTTTTGTAGTCGGGCAAAAGATGAGGTGAAACGTTATCGCACATTTCAAGTGCCTTTTCAAAAAATAGATGACGATGCTCCTGAAGACAGTGGCACGATGAATGATTTAAAAGTACAAAAAAAGCTTGAAATAGAATCATCTTTTAAAAAAGATAAAGTGTATTATCAAGAAGATATGATGAAAGATTTTGAGATTGTTGAGAAAGTACAAAATACGCTTTCTAATCAAATCAATGAAGTGCTACAACAACATGATTTTAACGGGTATTTATTGTTAGGACCAAGTACCGTTTATAATGCCAAAGAAAATGATATGGTAGAAGTTTTTTTAGAGAAACGTAAAAATGCGGGCATTGCATTAATAGGTGATACCGTTGAAAAGATGGCATATTTACTCTATTTGACAATGTATAATATCCTCCAAAACGGTGTTGAGCGAATGGTTTCTATTTTTAAATCAGATGATAAAGTTACTTCTACTTTAGGTGAGCAATTGAATCAATTGCTTGAAGGCACAGCCCATAATTTTGATAATGAAAAAGGGTTGAGCCATGCCATTCAAATATTTAGAGAAAATAATGAAGATCCTGATAGTATAGATGATTTTTATTCAAAACGATCCAATCGTTTATTTGTGTTAGTTGGTCTTGACAATATGGATTTAAGTACATCTGAAATGCAAGACTTAAATGAATATATTACTGAAAGCACAAAATACGGAGCGATTTGGTTAATTGTTTCTGAACCAACGGAAAATTTGAATGTCAAAGATATTTTAACTAATTGTACATATCAGTTTTTATACGTAAACAACGAAGAAAACTTCTCAAAATATCGCTTTGATTATACCGAGCGAGCGTTGGATTCTATACGTATTGAATTTAAAGTTCAACACAAATATCAACAACAAGGCTTCAAAATGCTCAATCTGCCAAATCTAGATGAATATATAGAACCCTCTATTGAAATTCCAAATAACTTATTTGAATAAATAATAGATGAGAAGATTTTCTGAAGGAGTAAAAATAGCAGTCCAGTAAGAATATATTTACTCCATGAACGATTATTTCGTCTCTAATTTCTAATAAAAAACGAACCCCCAAAGTTAATTTTTCTTTAACTATTGGGGGTTCTATTATACTTTTTCCAAATATCCAATGCGACATCCGCAAATCTTTCTTGTCTCTCCTCTATCGCTTCAACACCCCACCCATCATACACAACTAAATCCTGCGTCATCGGTATCTCTGACTGTTGGTAAATCTCCTTCTTACTCTCAAAATCCTTGTTCACAGCACTGCGATTATACTCCTGTCCCAACAAAGT
>CAZONN010000115.1:0-5128 GCA_964581235.1 uncultured Amphibacillus sp. | reverse complement strand
TTCTTTACCTGCTAAGTTATTTCAAGCTCAAAAAAGCCACAAATTTAAAAAGCCGTTTTCTTATCTCAGTAAAAAAAGGACAAGAAACAATCAAATCGCTATTTTCAATTGCGATCCCAAGTACCGGCAGCCGATTAATCAGCTCACTATCAAGTTTTCTTGAGCCAATTTTAGTTGCTCAAAGCCTCACTTTTGCAGGTTTTACCACCGCAATTGTCACAAAGCAATATGGCTTATTGACCGGCTATGCGATGCCATTGCTATTTTTCCCAACATTTATTACGCATGCATTAGCGATTGCCTTAATACCAAACATCAGTGAAGCAGATGCTAGAAATGCCCGTGTGACAATTCATTACCGTATTAATCAAGCGATTCGGATTTCATTCGCCTCTGGAGCAATTGCGACTGTCATTTTATTACTGTTTGCCGATCCAATTCTTGAGCTTATGTATAATAACAGTCAAGCAAGTAGCTTAATTAAATTTTTAGCACTTTTTTTATTTGTCTATCTCCAGTTCCCATTAAATTCGGCGTTGCAAGCGTTAGATTATGCCAAGGTTGCGATGTGGAATACATTGATCGCAACAATCGTTAAGTACGTTATTTTAGTTATCCTGACAAGTCAGGCTCAATTTGGGCTTTTCGGCACAGTTCTCGCATTAGCGGTTACTGCGATTTTGACGACACTTCTTCATTACAGTAGTTTAAAAAAATTAATTGGCTATCAGTTTGGTCTCAGTAATATGATTAAAATGATTTGTTTGTTTGGGTTGACCTACTTTACTGGAAAAGGTTTAATCCACTGGATACCGAACTATCAAACGAGTCAAGCTAACCTTTTCCTCTTAATCGCTATTTTAAGCACGTTATATTTAGGTTATGTTTTCTTGTTAAAAATAATTAGTTTTGAGGAATTAAGACCATTAATCAGAAAACGCTAATCAATTTGATCAGCGTTTTTCTGTATCTAAATCGACAAACCAATGATCAGCATCATCCAAGGTACAATAAAAAATTTCTTCCACACGATCGTATCCTTGTTTGCTTAATTCAGTTTTTAACCATTGCTTTGATTGATCAATCATTTTAAGGGCATCTTTCATTATCTCACCATCAGCAACAAGTAGGTGAACAAATCCGGTTGAGGTTGGCTTCTCTTTAGCAAAGACAGATAATTTTCCTGATGGCTCCAATATAGCATACTCAACATCTTGCACACACTTAACGCCTTTTTCATGCAGTTGTAGAATCAGATCATCAAAGTTGTAGCGATGTGATTGCATCTCTTTTTTATCAATTTTTCCATTCAAAATAAGGACAGATGGTTTACCCTCAAACCAGTCACGAAATTTTTTACTTTTTAACGAAATATATGCTGTTACCCGCTGAATAACAACGAGAACAAACATTGGAATGATTGATGCATACATTGGCTTTGATGGGTCTGCTAACACGATGACAGCTATTTCTGCCATCATAATTGAAATCACAATATCTAATAAACTTAATTCTCCAATTTCACGCTTCCCCATTAAACGGAAGAATAAAACGATGAAGACGTAAGTAACAAAGGTTCGACTAATTGTTATCCACATGAATGATCACTCACTTTTTACTATATAATCGTAATCATTAAATTTCCCAGTTGAGCTGAAATTATGTAGCTTGTCTCAGCTGGCAAAGTCTATTTTGATTTAGACAGTCATATATTAGTAACAAAGATTAGGACAGACTCTAGGGAGGAGACTATTTTGAAACAACGTTTAACGGCAGTTGTATATGGTTGGTTATCAATTCTGATTTTACTTTTAATTACAAGTATGACACTTGCCTTGTTTTTACGTTTCACATCATTAACAAACCCTTTGCTAAATCAAATAGCAGTCGTAGCAATGTTTTTAATTTTATTTATCAGTGGTTTTATTAGTGGGATTAAAGCAAAACAAAAAGGTTTGATTGTAGGTTTGATGTTGAGTTTGAGTTACAGTTTTCTAGTATACGTATTTCATTATCTTGGCTATAGTCAACATTTTAGTTTAATGCAAAACCTATATCATTTAGGCTTTTTAATCATTACAATTATCGGGGCTGTTTTTGGGGTAAATTTAACCGGGAAAGAAAATCAATGAATTGAATTAATTTATTAATGTGTGAGTCGTAAATCTACTTTAAAAATCGATCCTGATTTGAATTTTTAGGATCGATTTTTTGTAAGAGCTATTTTTCTTTTAAGCCTTCATAAATGATTTCAATATTATGTTTAAGAAATTGAAGATACGTATCAACTTCTTCGCCCGGCTTACCAATTTCATCAGAGAAAACTTCACCAAAAATTTCTATACCTGATTCTTTTGAAATTGTCTCCATCGGTCTTTTGTCTACATTCGTTTCTACAAACAAAACAGGTGGGGAACTCTCTTCTAATAAGGTTAATAAAGTCTTAATTTGTTCTGGTGAACCGTTTTCTTCTGTATCAATAGTCCATAAATATCCTTCTTTTAAACCGTAACGATCTGCCATGTATTGAAATGCTCGTTCGCTCGTGACGAGAATACGATTTTCTTCTGGAATTTTATTGATTAGCGTTTGATACTGTTCATCAATTGCAATCAACTTTTTTAAATAAACTTCTGCATTTTTTTCGTACGTTGCTTCATTTTTATGATCAACTTCAATTAAGGCGTCACGAACATTCTTGCACATTTCAATACCGACAACTGGATCTAAGAAAGCATGTGGATTAATTTCCTCTTCTCTTCCATCTTCAGTTGTGAGATACATTGGTTTCACATCTTTAGCCAATTCATAAATAACAGCCCAATCTTGACCAGTCGCATCAATCATTCTAGCGAACCAACCATGTTCGCCACCTTCTAAATTTAAACCATTATAAAATAATACATCAGCATCTGTAGCTGCCTTTATGTCATTAGGAAGTGGACTATACTCATGTGGATCGGTTCCAGTTGGGACTAAATTGTGTACCTCAACAAAGTCCCCACCAATTTCCTTCACCATATCTTCAATAATCGTAAATGATGTAACAATTTGAAGTTTGTCTGAATTATTCCCATCATTATTTATTTCAGTTTCTTTTCCCCCGCAGGCAACGAGTGCTATAGTCACAAACATGCCTATCAATAATACTCCTAATTTATCTCTCATTTTAGCTTCACTCCTTCCTTTTCTATTTTACATAAGATCCTGTTCGATTTTTTGATCGGAACAAACGCCAGAAGACACCTTGTTTAGGTGAAAAAATAAACGCTAACAGAAACAAGCACGTTGCTACTAGAACAATCATTGCACCTGATTCAAGATTATGTTCTAAACTGACATACAACCCAATTACAGATGACAAAGCACCGAAAAAAGCGGCTAATATAATCATTCTTGAGAATTTATTCGTTAGTAAATATGCCGTTGATGCGGGCGTAATGAGCATCGCAACAACTAATACCACACCGACTGTTTGTAATGAGGCAACTGTCGTTAGTGTTAACAAGATCATAATGACATAGTGAATCCATTTTGTCGGTAATCCATAAGCGGCGGCCATTGTTTCATCAAACGTACTAATTAATAATTCTTTATAAAATAAAACAACAACTAGTATAACGATAATGCCAATGATTAGTGTGATCATCATGTCTGATTGCCGAACAGATAAAACATTTCCAAATAAAATCTGGGTTAAATCCGTTGCTGTTTGGGCTTTGGAAATTAAAATAACCCCTAATGCAAAAAATGATGTAAAGACAATTCCGATCGCAGAATCACTTTTTATCCGACTTTTTTGACTGACAAGTTCAATCCCAACTGCAGTTGCAACCCCAAATAAAACAGCACCATAAAAGTAATTAATCCCAAGCATATAAGAAATCGCTACTCCTGGAAGAATGGCATGAGAAATCGCATCACCCATTAATGCCAAACCACGGAGAATAATAAAAGAACCAATAACGCCACAGATAATCCCAACCATTATCGCGGTAATGAGCGCAGTTTGTAAAAACTCATATTGTTGTAATTGAGATATAAAATCGATCATAAACTGAACACTCCCATCTGTTGGATCAAATTCATGTTTGTATTATATGCTTTTGACATATTTTCAGGTTTAATCACAGATTGAACAGAGCCTGCAGCAACTAATATATTATTGAGTAAAATAAGTTGATCAAAATAAGCTTCTACCTTAGTTAAATCGTGATTGACGACCATAATAGTTTTTCCTTCATCACGTAGTTTCTTTAAAATATTAATAATCATTTCTTCACTAGCTACATCTACCCCAACAAAAGGTTCATCTAAAAAAAGAAAATCCGTTTTTTGCGCTAAAGCACGTGCTAAGAAAACACGTTGTTGTTGACCACCAGATAATTCAGCGATTTGCCTATTGGAAAATGTACTCAAGCCAACCTTTTCTAAACAATGTAAAGACCAATCTTTATCATTTTTCGTTGGACGCCGAAATAACTTAATATTTGGATACGTACCAAGTAATACTGCATCTTTTACAGTGATTGGAAAGTCCCAATCAATATTATTTCGCTGTGGAACGTATGCAATATTTCTCCGAATATCTTTAACTGGCTGTCCATTGATCAATATACTTCCATGTTCTATTGGAATAAGATGTAACATCGCTTTAATTAATGTTGATTTCCCTGCACCGTTTGGACCGATAATTCCGATTAAATTACCTGTTGGTAACGAAAAAGATACATTCTTTAACGCATGATTACCGTAATAAGATACATTGAGATCACTAACCTCGATTGTTTGATTCATATGATTCACCTTTCATTTACTTTCAATTAGTTTCGCCTTAACCTAAAGTTTTGCCTTAGACCAACTTTCACTACTACTATATTAACTTATCTTGAGAAAGGTGTAAATAGATAAAGATTCTTTTTTTATAAATTAATGATTTATAGCAAAAAAAACAACCTAACATGATTAAAAATCATTGTTAGGCTGTTCGTTCGATTTTGTTTATTATGAATTTAAATGATAAAAATTGAAGCAAGCATCCCTATTACACCAATAAGTGCAAATATAAGGACGGGTAGCTTCGGCATTTTTTCATCATTCTCCATTGCTTTACCAAACAGGAAGAATA
>CAZONN010000114.1:2222-5130 GCA_964581235.1 uncultured Amphibacillus sp. | reverse complement strand
GATAAAAAAGCTGAGTGTATGATCACAACACTCAGCTTTTCTATCTTTAATTAGTTTGTTGCATAAAGTTTACCGTAGTAATCTTCAAGCATCCGCTTAACAGCAAAACGGTCTCTCGTACTATCAATACTTTCTTTCATCATTTCTACCCACTTATCACGATTCTCATAATAAGTTGGCAGAACTTTATTTTGTAAAACATCATATAGCGCCTTTAAATCATGGGCATCCAGTTCAGCCTCATCATCACTTTCAAAACCATCACCAAACTGCCAACCATTGACACCATCGTTACAACCTTCTGGCCACCAACCATCAAGTGTACTGAAGTTCAGTACCCCATTCATTGCCGCCTTCATTCCTGACGTCCCACTAGCTTCTTTCGGTCGGCGTGGATTGTTTAACCAAATATCAGATCCGCGTGTTAAAATGGCTCCAATTGTCATATCGTAATTTTCTAAGAACACGACAGCATTCGGATATTTTTCGGCCATCTTTACGAGTGAGCGGACAATTCCTTTCCCTGTATCATCAAGCGGGTGAGCTTTTCCTGAAAAAACAATTTGGACTTTTCCTGATTCCAATAATGGTCCAATCACTGATTCATCTGAAAAAATAAAGTCACTTCGTTTATAAGGAGCTGCACGACGAGAGAAGCCAATAATCATCTTATCTTCAGCTAGCTTGACACCTGTTCGGTCTTCAATAAAGTCGATCAAGTCACGTTTGTTTTTCATATGTGCTTCCCAAAGGTCGCCACCTTCTTCAGCGGTTTTTAACATGTTTTCGTCAACCCATGTTGGAATATGAATACAGTTTGTGATCGGAATAATTTCTGATCGCCCTTCGACATGTGCCCACATTTTATTTGCAGTTTTCCCATGTAATTCAGCAACTGCATTTGATTTTCTTGACAAGCGTAGCGCACCAACTGTCATATTAAATGGTGCTCCACCAATTTCAACAAGCTGCTCGATTGTTAAACCATTATTTGCACCCATATATAATAAGCGATCAAGTGGGTGTGATTCATTCCCTTCAACAATTGGTGTGTGCGTCGTAAATACCGTCTCAGCTCTTGTTTGTTCCCATGCCTTCTCAAAACTTAGCCCTTGATCAATCCGCTCTTTCATTAATTCAAATCCCGCGAATAAGGCGTGACCTTCATTAAAGTGATAAACATCTACGTCATGTCCTAATGCTCTTAACGCACGCACACCACCAATACCTAAAACCATTTCTTGAGCAATTCGATCTTCACCTGCTCCACCATATAACTGTCCAGTAATCCAGGCATCAGGATTTTCTGGTAAGTCAGTATCCAATAAATATAGTGGCACGTTACCAAACGCTTCTGTTTTCCATACCTTACAAGTAATATCACGTTGACGAATCGTCACAACGACTTTGACTCCTGTATCCTCTAAAAAGTCATAATCATAATTATGATATGAATCATAAGGCTTTCCGTTTTCATCAATCAGTTGATCCGTATACCCTTGCTTCCACTTGATCCCGATTCCGACCATCGGGAAGTCATGATCCTTTGCTCCTTTTAAGTAATCACCTGCTAAAATACCTAATCCGCCTGCATACGTTTTCATTCGAACGTCAAGCCCATACTCCATACAAAAATAAGCAACTCGAGAATCTTTTTGAACCATATTAACTCCTCCTAAGCTTGTTTTTATAAGACTTATGCTGATCATGATGTCAAAGGTTTTATCACGGTACCAAACCTTTATATTTTTCATTTTACTAAAGATTTTCCGCTTTTACCAGCACTTTCATGAAAACGCTTGCATTATTTTTTAAAAAAAGCATCTTTAAATTTTCCATTTAAAAATGCCTTAATTATCTGTCGTTTTTAACCGAACTTCCCAGTAATATAATCTTCTGTTTCTTTCTTCTCAGGGTTCGTGAACAATTGATCTGTCGGTCCAACTTCCACGACTTCTCCATCAAGGAAAAATGCTGTTTTGTCTGATACCCGAGCGGCTTGTTCCATATTATGTGTAACGATAACGATCGTATAGTTTTTTCTTAATTCGTTAATTAAGTCTTCTATTTTAGTTGTCGCTAATGGGTCTAATGCAGATGTCGGTTCATCCATCAAAATAATCCCTGGTTCAACCGCCATCACACGCGCAATACATAATCGTTGCTGCTGACCACCTGATAAACTCGTTCCGGGTTCGTTCAGTCGATCTTTAACCTCATCCCATAAAGCCGCTTGACGCAAGCTTTTTTCAACAATTTTGTTTAATTCCTTTTTATCTTTAATCCCATGAGCTCTTGGACCATAAGCCACATTATCAAAAATACTACTCGGGAATGGATTCGGCTTCTGGAAAACCATGCCCACTGCTGTCCGAAGTTGAACAACATCAACATTCGAATCATAAATATCTTGCCCGTCAATTTCAATTGTTCCGGTTACTTTTGTTTTATGAATTAAATCATTTAAACGATTTAATGTTCTTAAAAAAGTTGACTTCCCACAACCAGACGGACCGATTAATGCAAATACTTCTCGTTCAGGAATATCTAATGATATTTCATGTAATGCTTGTTTCTCTCCATAATAAAATGATAGCTTATTTACGGCTATTTTTGTTTTATTTATCTGTTTATCCACCTTAACTTACCCCCATTCACGTAAAAAGCAAGACAACTATGAAAAACGCTTAACAAGTCTTTTAAATAAGAAGCCTGCTGTGAAATTAATGATTAAAACTAGAATAATTAGAACTGCTCCAGTTCCTAATGCCATATCCATATTTCCAGTCTCCATTGCGACCATATATAAGTGGAGTGACAATGTTCGGCTTCCATCAAAAATTGTTCTTGGTAGTAGTAAACTTCCCCCGAGCGTTAATAGGAAAGCTGCTGTTTCACCAACAACACG
>CAZONN010000114.1:0-2122 GCA_964581235.1 uncultured Amphibacillus sp. | reverse complement strand
AAGAAGACAAAACCAAACAATCCAAACACGATTGAAGGAATCCCCGCTAGAGCCTCTGTCGTAAATCGAATCGTCTTTTTAAATGGACCTTCGCGAGTATATTCATTTAAATAAATCGCCGTTCCAACTCCAATCGGCGTTGCGATTAATAGTGTTGTACCGACTAAATAAATTGTTCCTAAAATTGCTGGATAAATTCCACCTTCAGCCCCCATATTTCGAGGGTTTTCAGTTAGAAACTCCCAACTAATCATTTGAAGCCCCTGACTCATGACATAAAATAGGATTGCAAGTAAAATCACGATCGTAAATGCTGTCGCTAAACTTAATAGGCTAAAAGCGATCCATTGATTTCGTTTAACTTTACTCATCGCTTAGCCCTCCTTCTTTTTAACGACTGCGAGTGTAATCGAGTTTAGTATGATGATAAATAAGAATAAAATAATACCCGTAGCAAATAAAGCTTGACGGTGCTCAGGTCCTGCATAACCCATTTCTAGCGCAACGTTACCCGTTAACGTTCGAACGGGTGAAAAGATCCCTTTCCAACCTAACTCTGGAATTGCGACTGTGTTTCCAGCAACCATAATAATTGCCATTGTCTCTCCTAGCGCACGACCCATGCCTAAAATAATTGAAGACACGATACCTGATTTAGCAGCTGGAACAATGACCGTATAAATACTTTGCCACTTTGAGGCACCTAAACCAATAGATGCCTCGTAATATTCACTTGGTACCGAATTAATTGCATCCGTTGATAGAGTAATAATCGTCGGTAAAATCATAATTGCTAAAATGATACTTCCCGCCAAAACAGAATAGCCTGTTTGATAGTTTGCCGGTAAATATTCACCTAATGGCCCATGTGCTAATTCTCGGATTAACGACCGGATCACGATCATACCGAATAGACCGTATACGACAGATGGAATACCAGCCAACAATTCGATCATTGGTTTAATTGCCCGTGCAACTTTTGGTGGTGCAATTTTTGATAGAAAAATAGCAACAGCTATTCCAATCGGTGCACCGATAATTAATGCCAAGATCGTGACATAAACTGTCCCGACAATCATCGGGTAAATACCATAAATACTTTGGAGTGGGGCCCACTCTTTTCCAAAAACAAAGTCTTTTATACCATAATCAAGCATAAAAGGTAGACCTTCTTTAAAGATAAAAAAACCAATTAACCCTAAAGCAACAACAGAAGTTAGTGCCAGAACAAAGAGGATAATCTTAACAATTCTTTCTTCTATGTTATTGTTTACCTTACTAAACATTAATTTCACCCCATCATCATTACAGATAAATAACTTTTTTAAAATGGTAAGAACAGGGCAGTTGTAGCTGCCCCGTTCTTGATATCTCTCTAGTTTGTAAAATATAATCTATTACTATCATTTTTATTAATTAACTTTTACAAATCCTTTATCTTCAACAACTTGTTGTCCTTCTGCACTTAGAACAAAGTCTAGAAAAGCTTGTGCTAACTCCGATAAATCTTCATCTTCGTTTGCTACGTAATTAAATGGTCTTGCAACAGTGTAATTACCTGAAACAATTTCTTCAGATGTTGGTTCAACGCCGTCAACTGACAAACCTTTTACAGAGTCATTCAATCCACCTGTTGAAACATAGCCAATCGCATTTGCTTCTGATGAAACAGATTCTCTAACTGAACCAGTTGAATTTTGGATAAGTGCTGTGTCTACCAAAGTAGCATCCCCTAAAACAATATCATCAAATGCGCCACGCGTTCCTGATCCTTCTTCACGACTCACAACGACAATCGCTTCATCCGCTCCGCCAACTTCTGACCAGTTTGTAATCTCACCTGAGAATATTTTTTGAACATCTGCTAAAGCAATATCATTTATTTCATTATCTGAATGAACAATCACTGCGATTCCATCAATTGCAATTGTATAAGTGCGAATTCCTGTTTCATCTTCTCTAACTTCTCGCGAAACCGCACCGAAGTCTGCAGTATTTTCTTGAGCTGCTGTAATACCTGAACCTGATCCTCCACCAGATACTTCCAACCTAACGCCTGTGTGTTCTTCCATGAAAACATTAGCTAGTTCTTCAGATAGTGGTTGAACAGATGTTGAACCAG
>CAZONN010000113.1:0-5142 GCA_964581235.1 uncultured Amphibacillus sp. | reverse complement strand
ATGAAATTAATTTATATTGCTTTCGTGTACTTACGCCTGTTTGAATATCCATTAAGAGCGCGAAAAGGTCATCCTCTGTCACTTCTTTTTTAGAATCCGTTAATAATTTGAAAGATTTGAAGGCTTCTGAAATTTTTTGATCTGAGAGATTAAACCCAAGTTGGTCAATTCGATCTTTAAACGCATGTCGTCCAGAATGCTTCCCTAAAACAAGATTGTTTGATTGAACCCCGACCATTTCGGGTGTAATGATTTCATACGTTTGGGTATTTTTTAAGACACCATCCTGATGAATACCAGATTCATGAGCAAAGGCATTTCGACCAACAACTGCCTTATTTCCAGGAATGACCATACCGGTTAGTTTACTAATCATATCACTTGAGCGTTTAATTTCTTTTAAGACTAGACCAGTTGAATATGGATAAAAATCTTTTCTAATTTCAAGTGCAACTGCCAATTCTTCCAATGCAACATTACCAGCACGTTCACCAATTCCGTTGATTGTACCTTCAACTTGGGTCGCGCCGTTTTGAATGCCGGCGATTGTATTGGCTAAAGCCATCCCTAAATCGTCATGACAGTGAGTGGACAAGTCTACTTGATCAATATTAGGTACATTTTCTTTAATGTATTTAAACATCGCGCCGTATTCATTAGGCATTGTATAGCCAACTGTGTCGGGTAGATTGATCACTGTTGCTCCGGCATCGATGACCTTTTCGATAATTGTTGCTAGAAAAGGGAGCTCAGAGCGTGATGCATCTTCTGCCGACCATTCAATATCTTGACATTTTTCTTTAGCATATTTAACCATCTCAACAGCAATATTAATTACTTCTTCAGGTGTTTTCTTTAATTTATCTTGCATATGAATAGGTGAGGTTGCAATAAAAACATGAATTCTTGGTTTTTTTGCTTGCTTGATTGCCTCCCAAGCTCTATCAATATCATATTTGTTTGCTCTTGCTAAGGCTGTTACTGTCGTTTTAGTGATTGTTTGGGCGATCTTTTCGACTGCGTCAAAATCACCTTGTGAGGAAGCAGGAAATCCTGCTTCCATCACATCAACTCCTAAACGTTCAAGTTGTTTGGCAATTTCTAATTTTTCAAGCTGATTTAGATTCACACCGGGTGATTGCTCACCATCTCTAAGTGTGGTATCAAAAATTTTAATTTGTTGAATCATCCGAGACCACTTCCTTTTTGGCATTTGCTCTTTGCTTAACAAATGGCATTAAATCACGAAGTTCTCTACCTACCTTTTCAATTTGGTGGTTATTTTCCGCTTGATTAATTGCATTAAATTGTGGGCGATTTGCTTGGTTCTCTAAGATCCAATCTTTGGCAAATTTACCTGTTTGAATATCTGTTAAAACATCTTTCATACGAGCTTTTGTATCATCATTGATTACGCGTGGACCAGATACGAAATCACCCCACTGGGCAGTATCAGAAATTGAGTATCTCATTCCTTCAAGCCCGCTTTCATACATCAAGTCAACAATTAATTTAAGTTCGTGCATACATTCAAAGTATGCAACTTCTGGCTGGTAACCAGCTTCAACTAGTGTTTCAAATCCTGCTTTTACAAGACTTGATGCTCCACCGCAAAGGACTGCTTGCTCACCGAATAGGTCAGTTTCTGTTTCTTCTTGGAAAGTTGTTTCAAGGATTCCAGCGCGTCCTGCTCCAACACCTTTTGCATAAGCTAGTGCTAAGTCTTTTGCTTTACCAGTATAGTCTTGGTAGATACCGTATAATGCTGGTACACCTGCGCCATCTTCAAATGTACGGCGAACGAGGTGACCTGGTCCTTTTGGTGCAACTAAAAAGACGTCAACATTTTCTGGTGGTGTAATTTGACTAAAGTGTACGTTGAATCCGTGTGCGAATACTAGTGCATTTCCTTCTTCAAGGTTTGGTTCGATACTTTCCTTGTAAACTTGTGGTTGGTTTTCGTCAGGTAGTAAAATCATGATTACGTCTGCTTCTTTACTTGCTTCTGCAACTGTTTTTACGTCAAGTCCGTCTTCGTATGCTTGGTCCCATGACTTACCTTTTCTTAGACCGACTACAATATCAAAACCACTTTCCTTTAGGTTTAGTGCGTGTGCGTGTCCTTGTGAACCGTATCCGATAATTGCTATCTTCTTATCCTTTAAAACTTCCTCTTGAATTTGATTATTATAAACTACTTTTGCCATTGTCAATCATCCTTTCAAATGTATGAATCTTATTTTGTTTTATATTTTAATTTTTTTAAAAAAATTAATTACGTTTGGTGGTGCTTAGTTTAAGAGCGAAAAGGGCTCTTGTTCTTGGTTAGTTTGTGGTTGATGGCCACGTTGAAAGGCTGTAATTCCTGTACGGGCTAAATCTTTGATCCCGTAAGGTTTTAATAGCTCGATTAGAGCTTCGACCTTTTCTGAATCACCTGTGACTTGAACTGAAATTGTATCTTTGCTTACATCGATAACTGTGGCACGAAACGGATCGATAATGCCTTGAATTTCACCACGCATTTGTGCATTGCTTGAAATTTTTATTAAAGCAAGTTCGCGTGCGACAATTGCTTTATCAGTAATATCAATCACTTTAAGGACATCAATTTGTTTATTAAGTTGCTTAATAATTTGCTCTGCTTTTTGGAAATCATCGACATCAACAACAAAAGTGATTCGTGAGATGCCTTCTTGCTCTGTTCGACCAACAGAGATACTTTCAATATTGAATTGACGTTTTTGCAAGAGACCAGTTATTCGGTTCAGGACACCACTACGATTTCTTACTTTTGCGATAATTATACGTTTCATGGTTTTACTCCTATCATTTCATGTAATCCAGCCCCTGGTGGGATCATTGGAAAAACATTTTCTTGTTGTAAGACACGGGCGTCAATTAAGACAGGACCATCGTGTGCTAAAAGACCAGGTAACTGCTCGTCAAACTCTTCTTTAGTAGATAATTTGGCAGCTTTTATTTGATAAGCTTCAGCAAGTTTAACAAAATCGGGTTGAATACTGAAAATCGATTCTGAGTAACGTTCTGAATAAAACACTTGTTGCCATTGTCTAACCATTCCAAGTGCTTCATTATTAACAATCACAATTTTAACTGGTAAATTTCTTTCTTGTAAGATGGACATTTCCTGTAAAGTCATTTGGAACCCACCGTCACCGACGATCGCAATGACCATCTCATCAGGTGCTGCGATTTGAGCGCCGATTGCAGCAGGGAACCCAAAGCCCATTGTTCCTAGTCCACCAGAACTAACGAAACGATTAGGTTGATTAAATTTATAGAATTGCGCTGCCCACATTTGATGCTGTCCAACGTCAGTTGCTACAATTGCTTTTCCTTCTGACGCTTTATAGACTTGTTCAATGACATATTGACCGATCATATTACCGTCATTGGGTAGGTTAAACCATAGTGGATAATCTTCTTTATTTTGCTTAACCTCATTAACCCATTCCGTGTAGTCAGCTGTTTGATCAATTTGTTTATTGATTTCTTCAAGCGCTAATTTTGCGTCGCTGACAATCGGAATGTGTGTATTAATGTTTTTACCGATTTCAGCAGGATCAATATCGATGTGTACGATAATAGCTGTTGGTGCAAAGTGCTCTAAGTTACCTGTTAATCTGTCGTCAAATCTTGACCCGATATTGATTAATAAGTCAGTACTGTAAAGGGCTGTGTTTGACGCATAGGTTCCATGCATACCACCCATGCCCAATGCTAATTCATGCTCACCAGGGAATGCTCCTAGCCCTTGTAATGTTGTGACAACTGGAATATTGTTCTTCTCCGCAAACTTAAATAACTCTTCTGCGGCATCGGCAAACTTAATTCCTGCCCCAGCCAAGATCACTGGTTTTTTAGCAGTCATAAGCGCTTCTTTCAATTTACTGATTTGCAGCGGATTTGGAATTACTTTTGGCTCATAGCCAGGTAATTCAAAATTTGAATCGTACGATTCAGCACAAGGATCAGCAGCAATATCTTTAGGAATATCAATTAACACAGGGCCGGGGCGACCGGTTGTTGCAATATGAAATGCTTCCTTAACAATGCGAGGAAGGTCTTCAATTTTTCGAACTTGGTAATTATGCTTCGTAATCGGTGTTGTAATCCCCATAATGTCTGCTTCTTGAAATGCATCTGTTCCGATGACATTTTGAGCAACTTGGCCTGTAAAGATGACAAGTGGAAGTGAATCCATCATTGCATCAACAATTCCAGTAACTAAATTTGTTGCACCCGGGCCAGAAGTTGCAATGACAACACCTGGTTTTCCCGAAATCCGTGCATATCCTTCAGCTGCATGAATTGAACCTTGTTCATGACGAGCGAGCACTTGATTAAAAAGTTCTTTTCTTAAATATAACGCATCAAAGATTGGAAGTACTGCACCTCCAGGGTATCCAAACAACGTTGTAACACCAGCATCAATCAATGCATCAATCAAAATTTCTGATCCATTTTTAGGTGTAACTATGTTGGCTTTTTGATCGTGATTTGCTTTTACCACTTTAATACCTCCTAAATGTATTTAATAATATTTATTATTGATAATAAAAAAGATCGTTTCTCTCTAAATAATCTGTAGAATTCTACTAGATTACAAGGGAGAAAAGATCCATTCTTTTCACGGTACCACCTTGATTCACTTCATCATTATAATGAAGTCTTACTGCGCCATTACTATGGCCGGTTTTGGTAACGGGTCCTTTATAAAAGACCCGGTTAAATCTAAAAGGAATAAATTCCGTTCAACTTAACTACTCCAAGACGATGTCAGAACAAATGTATTTCCGGGCTTCCAGCAACCCCGGATCTCTGTAAATACATTGACTATGTTCTTTTTATCTTGTCATCGCAATTTTTATATATAATTGTTAATACCTACTTGAAAATTTTAAAAAGCAAATTACTCAACAATTTAATAATTAATCATTTGTTTAACTAGTATAAATATTGTTGTTTGACGACAATCATACAACCAAATTAAAGAATGGTCAACCGATTTAACGAAAGTTTTCTGATTTTTTGCTAAATTGTTAACCTTTTAATAATGAAATGACTTAAATACATGTTTTTTTCAATTAAAAACCTGTTTAAAGGGAATAATTAAAT